>JAYRNY010000218.1:0-6703 GCA_041911975.1 bacterium
AGAAAACCGCATGAATTTCGCAGTGGGTTCGCTCGTTGCACCATACGCACCGGGAAAAACAAAACCCGCCGCAATACTGCAGCGGGCTTTTGGAAATCATGTCTAGTTACGATTAGTCATTCATGTCTTTGTCAGTGACTTTCATGATGGAGCCATCGGTGGCATTGATGTGGAAATTCTTCGCTTCCTTTTCGCCTCTGACGCTGACGGACCAATAAAGTGTATGCGGCTTCTTGTGCATTCTTTCAAGGTCGGTGTCAGTAATTTTGCCGGACAGCTGTTTGAGAGCGATCGCTTCGGCATCTGCTTTCGTCAGTTTTGCCTGCTGCCCTCTCTTGGCAGTATCGTCGTCTGCGAATGCGCATGTGCCAAACGATGTTCCCATCAAAGCAATAGCGGCTGCCAGCACCAATATCTTTTTCATTTTCAAAACCTCGTCCAGCGAAAACTGCAAGGGCAAGATCTTATTACAGCGGAATCAATTTGTATGGTCGTTTGAAAACATCCTTCCTTCACGAAGGCCCTCTTGGTGACCCGGGCGGGGCTTCTTTGGAGGGTTGTTTGCCTTTCAAATGATTTCAATTGACGTATCAAACTCAAAACATTCGCCATCGGAGTCTTGAGATTCTGGGGCATGTCCTCACTTTTGCGGTGATTGGCTGAGCGGAGATTCGAGCGCTTGGAAATTTTTACTACCGGATAAAGTTGGGGCTTGTCACTCCGAAATTTTGGTACTATACTTACGTATGTATCCGGGGACTTTAAAGTTCTCAGGTATTCACCAGGGAACTGTCATCGACTCTTCCTGTTTTTCAAAAACTGAGGCGGCTCTGGAAGGAGAGATTATGGATTTGGATTGCTTGCCGCCACGGCAACGCGATGTAATACGCTCGATTGTTGAGCTTACCGAAGAGAACGGCTACCCGCCTACTCTGGCGGAACTGGCAAAAGCACTTGGTCTGCGTAACCGCATGACGGTTCACCAGCATGTTGCGGCTCTCAAAAAGAAAGGCTATGTTCACTGGGAACCGGGTCTGAACCGGTCCTTGAGGGTAGTTTCTCAAATCACGACCTCGGTCGGCGGAAGAACTACCGAGACTACTATCGAATACGAAGAGTCCTTTGACTCCCCACAAGGCATTCCTCTTGCCGGCACCATTGCTGCCGGTCGTCCCATTGATGCGATCGATCCAGGCGAGTATCTGGCAATGGACTGCCAATATACAGGTACAGATTGCTTCGCCCTAAAAGTAAAAGGCGATTCGATGATTGAAGACGGCATCTGCGATGGCGACTTTGTGATTATCAAACCAAATCCTTCTCCACGAAACGGAGAAATCGTGGTGGCACTTTTAGATGACGGCACTGCTACTTTGAAACGCCTTTTCAAAGAAAGAGGCGGCTACAGATTGCAACCGGCAAACGCCCAACTGGAGCCTATATTCATTGACGCCAAAGACGGACTTACCGTTCAAGGTACTGTCGTTGCGCTATTTAGGAAAATGTAGGAATCCAGTTAGTGGCTGAATAGCTGCTTCATGCATTTGGGCATGGGGGCGGCGGTGTCGACTTCAAGAGTCTTCTCGTTTTCGTAGCGAACTTGACCGGGTTTGTCCTTGCCGAGTTTTTTGACGTGCTTGACCTGGGTGTAAACGACGCGGACTTTGGTGCCGGAGCTTCCACCCTTCGACAGGCGAGCAGCAATTTGAGCAGCTTCTTTGATGGTGGTGAGCGGCGGTTCTTGTTTCGAAGCAGGCACGCGAATTAGAACATGGGCTCCGCCCGATCCTAATATGTGCAACCAAATATCATTCGGCTGAGCGAGTTTGCTCAAGAGTTGATCGTTTTCATGACGATTGCGTCCGACGTAAATCGTCCATCCATCGGAGGAGGTAACGCTCAGCATGCGGGGCTTTCCGGACTTTTTCTTGTCAGCTTGCTGGCCGCCCCGGTTAATTTGTTGTTGCTGCATTGCAGCAGCAGGTTTGCGCCCAATGATCAATTCACGTAGCGCACGAAGCTCTTCATTTGTTTGTGCTTTTTCCAATTGCTTCAATTGGCTTTCGACCAGACTCTGTTTCTTAGCGGCTTCGTCTAGTGCCAGTTTTGCTGCCTTTTGGCGGCTTCTAGATTTGGAGAATTGACGATAGAACCACTGCGCGTTTTGCGAGGGCGAAAGATTTGGATTGAGTTTGATTTTGACTTTTTCGGCATTGCCGGAATACAAATCTTCGACTTCGAGTTCTGTCTGACCGGCCACGATTGAGGCAAGATTAGCCAGGACAAGGTCTCCCGAGCGCTTCATATCATTTAAGTGTTCGTCATTCTTCACATGCTGTGATGCCACCGAGATGCGAGACGCAAGTTTGTCGTCTTCCGATCTAAGCTCGTTGCGCAGGCGTTCGCGCAGCTGTTGGAACTGTTCGCGAGCCTCAACCGCATTGTAATATTCATCGACCAGATCGTTTACAGCGGGGAAATGCTTCCATCCAGTAGCAGAAGCCGCCGTCGTGGCCGCGGGCTGTTGGACAACAGATGCTTGGGATGTTCTTGCTGCCTCGGGCTCAGCGGCTGATTCAGTGGCAGGCGATTCAGATGCGGATTGTGGCTCTGAAACTGAGGGAGCTGCCGGCTCAGAATTTTGCTCAGGTGATGCTGCAGGTTTTCCCACAGCTGCTTTCAATTCCGGCATGAGAGACAAGACTGTATAGCGAGACAGGTCTGCTTTCATCGCCGGTTTGAACGTCAGTCTGGGCTCGCCCAGAAGTTTCACAACCGACCAAAGTTTCTCTTCGCTTTGCTCATCTTGCAGTGCTTCCGCAACCGGACTGTTTGCACCGGACGCTAAGACCAATTCTTCAGAAAGGTTTCGCCCCAGACCTGTGAATGAGTGAATCAGCCACTGCTCGACGGTCGCAAACGGTGCGGGCGCGGCAGTCGCGATCTGGGTTTTTACCCCCGTGCCACCGCCGGTGCTTTCACCGGTTTCGCCGCCACCAGATCCAATTTGCGCAGTTGTCGATGCCTGATTTGCCAGTGAAGCCTGCTGATTTTCCTTGAGCGATTGCCACTGCTCGGCAAACTCGCCACGCGTGATCTTGAAAATGTTGGCGCGTTCTTGTCCGGGCGGGCGCTTGTATGTAAGACCAGGAGCCACTTCTCGCTGGCGGCTCATTTCTTTGGTGACTACGTGGGAGGCGGTGAGGATTTTTTCTTTTGCTTTGTCCCAGAAAATCAAATTGCTATGACGTCCCATAATTTCGGCGGTCAAAACTTTATGGGTGGCAGTGCCAACTTCGTCGGTCGACGAGAAAACAAAGTCCACAATCCGCTCGCCAGGCAACTGCTCGATATGGACCAATGTGGCGGAAGCCAGGGTTTTCCTCAATAGCAGGGCAAAATTCGAATTGTTCTGGGGGGCTCTTTCGTTCTTAGCCCCCTGCGGTGCCTGTTTTACGAGACAGAGCCGACCGTATGTGGCGTGTGCGGAAAGGAGGAGATGAACCATGCCCGATTTCGAGCGCAGAGAAATTAATAGTTCGTCGCGAGCCAGCTGAAAAACCCTGTCAACACGTCTGTTGAGCAGGAGCGGCTTGGCTTCGTCTAGCACTGCCCGAATTGTCAGGGCATCGAACGGTTGCATGGCTGTTCGCGTTTAGGTTTAATAGGGGTTCAGTTTATAGAGGCTAATCTAGCAAAAAAGTGAAGCGGTATTATGAATCCATAGGCTTCACTACTTTCAGGACATTCGGGCGATACGACTGACAAAGAGGGCTCCTCATGCCGGCCAGCAGAAGCAAACAGTCTTTGCCGAAAGAATCGGAACCGGATTGCGAGCCTGCAAAAGGCGAGCAGTTGTCGCGAACACTTAAGCCGGGCAACCTCTTTGTTCTCACCGGACCCTCAGGCGTCGGCAAGAACACCATAATTGCCCGCGTTCTGTCAGAGGCGGGCGGAATTGTCGAGTCGGTCTCCGTGACGACTAGAAAAATGCGCGAAGGCGAGATGGATGGCGTCGACTACTTTTTTACCGACCACGAAAGTTTCGAGAAAATGCGGGCGCAGAATCATTTTATTGAGAGCGCCGAGTTTGCTGGCAACTACTACGGAACACCCAGGAATTGGGTGGAGAACCGGATTATGGAAGGGCTCGACGTCGTTCTCGTTATCGAGGTCCAGGGCGCAAAGCAGGTCAAGAAGCAGTTTCGCAATGCCATTCTCGTTTTTTTAGCCCCACCATCGATTGACGAACTTGAAAAGCGCCTGCGCAGTCGTGCCACCGAGCCTGAAGATGTGATTGCCATGCGCTTGGATAAAGCCGGGCAGGAAATGAAGGAGCGCGACTTCTTCCACTATGAAGTTGTTAACGATGATGTGGACCAAGCTGTCAACAATGTGCTCTCGATCGTGTATGCTGAACGTTGTCGCATAAAACCTTAGCCGGCGCCCATAATTCGGCGTCTGGGTGAGGGGACCAAAGACCAGTTCTGACCTCTAAAAAACACACAGGGACCAGATGAGCACAACCAGAATCCTTGACCAGTTGATGGATAAGCATGGCAACCGCTACGAGCTGGTGCTGAAAGTCGCTCAGCGCGCCAAAGTCATCAAGACCGAAACGCGTGACCAGCACAAAGCCACCAACGCCGTTATTCAGGCGCTGCAAACGGTCGCTGCCGAAGACGACGGCACCATCCTGATCTCCCCAGGCGGTTACCAAATCTATTGATCGACCGGTGGGCATCCCGCCAGGCACGCTCAAAATGATTTGGCTATAAGAATTTGCAACAACGCACCGGCTTCAATCGGTGCTTTTGCGCTTTTTCGCCATTAATCTTGATTCAGATTGGCCTCAGGGGGGGAATTCCCGTTGCCAATGAGACCAGCCGGTCTTATCCTCTGGTCACAAGGGATACCAGATTTTCCCTTCTTAGTCAGCACAAAGTGGATTCGACTTTCGAGAGAAAAGACTACCCAATGGATATATGGGCAATCATTCTACTTTTTGCGTTCATGGTCGGCATCATGGGCTGGGGCATGAACTTGTTCGTCAACGGCGTCTTATGGTACTGCGACTACCGCGAGGGTACCGAAATCAACTGGGGGCTCGAGGCGTTCTTCACTCTTGCCATGCCCTTCACCTGGCTGTACACCATTTTTCTTATTGTCGTTCTCTACATTCGCTAAGAAGCGTTCTCTGCCTTCTTTACCGCCCACCAGCTCGCAGAGTTCGGCGAGAATGTCGGCTGCATCTTGCGCGCATGTGATTTGCGTCAGGCGCGCGCGGAAAGGCGCTGCGCCGGTAATGCCCTTCGTGTAGTGAGTCATGTGGCGCCTGGATTCATTTGATCCGATGCGCGGACCTTTGTAGCGTGTCAGCCAGACACAGTGCAGATAGGCGAGGGTCAAACGATCGATGTCATCGGGCGCCGGCAAAAGCTCGCCTTCTTCGATCAGGTGCGTGATTCTCGGGATAAGCCACGGATTGCCGAGTGTTCCACGCGCTACAGCCACTCCGTCGCAGCTTGTGATTTCCAAAAGCTTGACTGCGTCTTCGGGCTCGAAAACATCTCCGTTGCCGAATACAGGAATGCTCAACGCCGCTTTCACTTTGGCGATAAAGCTCCAGTCTGCTTTTCCTGAATAGAGCTGTTGGCGGGTTCTTCCGTGCACTGTGACCGCCGACGCACCGGCGCGCTCAACCATGGTTCCGAACTCAACCGCGTTGCGCGTGTTGTCGTCCCAACCCAGGCGGAATTTGACCGTGACTGGAATTGTGATTGCGCTCTTCACCGCCATGATGATTTCGCGAGCCAACTCCGGCTCTCTCATCAGCGCACATCCGTCTTTACCTTTTGTAATCTTGGGGACCGGACATCCCATATTGATATCGACAAAATCAGCTCCTTTGTTTTCCGCCATCTGAGCTGCTCTTGCCATTACGTCAGGTTCGTGCCCGAAGAGCTGAATGCCGATTGGATGCTCGGTGTCGGAGAGATCCATAATTCGACACTCGGGGCGATTCATCAGCGCGCGGCTTGATACCATCTCCGTGGAGAGCAGGCAGTGCGGATCGACTTGCCGCACGATGTCGCGAAAAACCAGGTCCGTGACCCCCGCCATGGGTGGTACGTACACGCGGCTTTTCAGGTTAATAGGGCCGATTTGAATAGGCATAATGAGAGTTTACAGGACACGTCCGGTGTGATGTCAAATAGTATCGATATAACAGGGTTGAAATCGGCTCTCGAAGACGCTTATTCCATCGGCAAAATCACCGCGATTGACTCGATTGCGTGTGATGAAGAAGAGTTGCTTGCAGGCTCGCAATCCTTACCCCGTACCTTGAATGTAGGCGAAAACGCTGGTTTAAGAACTAGTTTTAGAGTTTCGACTGAAGGCGGCGATTACTTCCTAAAGCGTGTCGGCAATTGGATTGCAGATGACCGACTGAGTGGAATTGAAGAGTTCATCCAATGGACAGAGTCACGAGGAAAGAAGCTCTGCCCGCAGCTGATCGTTTCAGCCACTGGTAAGACACATAGCTCATTTTGTGGAGAAAGCTACCAGCTCTACGAATTCATCAATCAAGAGAAGAGGCAAGTCTGGATGCGTTCTCAGCTTTCGCCTGAGGAATGCACGCTGGCCGGAAATCTTTTAGGAAGAATGCACCTGGCTTCGGCGGAATATCTAAGTGAAACAA
>JAYRNY010000219.1:0-2578 GCA_041911975.1 bacterium
CGGCGGCTCGCCGGCATTTCAAATCAAACCGGTTGAAGATGTTCCTTATACATAGAATGCAAATGGGTCGATTGCCGATACCATTCGATCATCCTTTTCAAGCCGTCTTCGAAAGTGTGTTGCGGGCGCCAGCCCAGTTCTGCAGTGATTTTTGTATGATCGCAAACCCACACGTCTGCGTCCCACGAGCGGTTTTGCATGGTGCCGAAGACAGGCTTTTCCTTGATATTCAAAAGCGGAGCAGCAATTTGCACGACATCTTTGAGTTTTGTCTGCACGCCCGTCCCTACATTGTATATAGCGCCGGGATCTGAACTTGCCGAAAGCTTTCGCTGCGCCGCAATCATGTACGCGTCGACAGCGTCCTCGACATAGACAAAGTCATGCGCGCAATTTTCGTCCACCAACTTCGGCCAGCGTCCGTCGTGTCCGCACGCCACCAGATTGGTCATCAGCCGGTTGGGCTGCTCGTAAGGACCGAAGCAGGAGTAGAGCCGCAAGGTCGGCATGTTGATATTGTGTTCGTTGGCTAGATACCGGCACAAAGTGGTGGCACCCGCTTTGGTGGCAGCGTAATAGCTGACTGGATTGAGCGGCTCGTCTTCTTTGGGGGCGTGATCCTTCTCGCCGTATTCGGAGGAAGTGCCGGTATTGACGAATGACTCGCATCCATTCTCGACAGCGGCATTTAGCAAGCGGCTGGTAAAGACATAATTCGACTCGAGGATCTGCGCTTTGTCCTTTTGCCAGGAGTAGGCGCCGTGTGCGGCAAGATGGAAAATCCATTGCGGTTTTACTGAAGCAAAAATTTGCTCTATCGATTCGGGTTCGCGAGGATTGTAGAAATCCAGAGTGACATGCTCGTTGATGTCGGCAACGCGCCAGGGAAACTGGGTGCATTTATTGTCGAGATCGCCCTTATCGCGCAACAAAAGGTGCACTGTGTGCCCTTCTTTGACGAGGCGGCGTGCAACGTTGGCGCCGACAAAACCAGTGGCGCCCGTGACGAGTACGACTTTTTTTTCAGCTGATCCAGTCATGCGCAGCTATTATCTCGCCGCCAGGTTGAGGCATTTTACGACTGTGTCGAAGATGCATGAGGAAGAAATGCCGAAGCGATCTTGCAGAAACTGCTCGGAGCCGACGGAGCGAGTTGGAGTTTGTCTCACCGCCAATCTCGTCAGGCGCGCGTTCAAGCCATTTTCAGCAATCACTTCTGAAACCATCGAGCCCAAACCGCCGTTAACGTAGTGCGCTTCCACTGTAAAGACATGGCGATGGCGCGAGATTGTTTCAATCAAATGCTCTTCCGGGCTGGGATTCATTGAAGAGACGAGTGCCACAGTCGCATTGATGCCGTTCTGCCGCAGTTCCAACTCTGCTTTCGCTGCTAACGTAGCGGCATTGCCCATTGCGATGATGAGCGCGTCTTGCCCGTTTGCAATCAAGTCCAGCTTCCCGAGCTCGAACTTCCCGTTCAATCCGGGCACGGAAACGTTTTCATTCTTGCTCAAGCGGTAGTATGCGGGCCCTGGTGCATCCCATGTTTTGTCGAGGGCGGTATTGAGCTGATCGGAATCGCACGGCGTAATTATTGAAAGCGCCGGCTGCACCCGCAGTGCTCCCACATCGTCAAGACCGAAGTGCGTGGGACCGTGATGCGAGTACTCTACTCCGCCACCGATGCCCACTATCTTTACAGGCAGATTGTGCAGCACCGGACCATTGCGAATGAACTCATAGGGTCTCAATGTTGCGAAGGTAGCGATCGAATAGACGAAAGGAATCAGCCCGGCTTCTGCCATTCCGGTCGCCATGCCCATCATGTTTTGCTCGGCAACGCCGGCGTTGATAAATCTTTCCGGGAAGCGCTCCGCAAACGGCTCGACTACAAAAAATCCGAGGTCACCTGTAAGCAAGTGAATGCGCGGATCTTTCTGCGCTAGTTCAACAAGTTTTTTGATAAAGGCTTTGCGCATTGCTACGATGTCCGCTGAAATCTCTCGAGTCGATTGAGACCTCGTGTCATTTTCAGCTTTCAATCTCCTTCATTGCTTGTTGATATTGCTCATCGGTCATCGGCTGGTAGTGCCACTCAATTTTATTTTGCATGTAGCTGACGCCCTTGCCGAAGGTGGTGCGCGCGATGAGAACATGCGGGGCGCCTGATTCGTAATCGAGCTTGTCGAGCACGTCTTTCATCTGCTTGCAGTCATGACCGTCCACAACATGCGCGTCCCAATTAAAGGCGCTGAATTTCTTTTCTACCGAAGTTGTGTCCAGCACGTCTCTCGTGTAGCCGAGTGCCTGCTGTCCGTTTAGATCGACGAAGGCGACGAGATTGGAAAGCTTGTGGTGTCCGGCAAAGAGAACCGACTCCCAGAGCGCACCTTCGTTGAGTTCTGCGTCGCTGACCAGGACGAAGACCTTACGCTGCGAATTGGATTTCTTTGCGGCGAGCGCTGAGCCTGTGCCGACTGAAAGTCCCATGCCGAGCGAGCCTGTTGCGAAATCAATTCCCGGAACATCGACTTCTGGGTGCCCGCAAAGCAGCGTGCCGTCATTGCAGAAAGTGGCA
>JAYRNY010000220.1:0-3978 GCA_041911975.1 bacterium
CTTGCTTTCGGCTGCTTTTGCCGTGGCAGGCATTGTTTTACTGACCGGATGCGCATCCGGAAGTTTATTCAATAAGTACTACGATCAAGGACTGGAGGCGATGCGCGGTTCGAATTTCGACCAGGCGCAAAATCTCTTTTCGCTCGCTGAAAAACAGGCTCTGAAAATGGAACCGGGGGACACTCACCGAATTGATGTCTGGAGCCGATTAGCAGTCTGCAGTGCAAAGCTGAATGACATGCATTCTGCGGACGAATACATGACAAAGGCGCGCAAAGACAGAGAGCATAATCCAAAATCTGATCCGAAAGTTCTGGTTGAAGCGATGAATGAAGTCGCCGGGCTGAAAGATGGATTTTACACGCATAAAAACGGTCTTCAGCTGCGACGCAGCGCGATTGATATTCAAAACAGTTTTTCCGGAAAGGATGGCAAAGAAACACTGGCGCTTGCCAAAGAGTACGCGCAAACCTGCTTGAAATGGGGAGATGTGAAGGAAGCAGAAAGTATGTGCCGGAAGATTCTTTTGCTAGAGGAGAAGAAGTACGGAAAAGAAAGTCCGGAGCTGTCTTCAACTTTGGAGCAATACTCCGCGGTTTTGAGTCGCGCCAAAAAGAAGAGTGAAGCCGAGAAGATAAAAGCACGTCTCAAATCGCTTCAAATTAAGGTTGCCTCGGGAGCCGACGGAAAGCCGCTTCAGGCAAGCAGTTCCGAAGTGAAGTGGTAATTCGCTACGAAATTTTAGATGCGAAATTTTTGAATTTGGAGTAGGATGATTTTTGTCGGTCTATAGGTTATTAGCTTTGCGAGGGCAAGTAATATGCCTGACGAACCGCCATTTCCTGCTTCCCTTGAAGCTTTGCCGTTTTCCAGTTCGCATGTCGTGGACATTTTTGGGCAGCGCACTTTTGCGCGCGGACTGGAATACAAGAGCAAAGGTGCTGTAGCAAAACTCAATGTCGATTTTGAGCACGGCACGATCACCGGTGCTGTCAAAGGGACGCGCGACTTGCCGTATCAAGTGCGAGTCGGTACCAACGACAAAGGTTTCATCTCCTTAGCTAGTTGTAGTTGCCCGGTCGGCTCATACTGCAAGCATGCTGTTGCCTTGATTTTGGAAGCCGGGACGATTTTTGGATTTACGGAGACCGTCGTCGGTCCTGCTGAAATCCCGCGCAGCGTCCAGCATTGGGTCGATGAAGTAAAGGGAAGTTTTGCCGCCCACTCTGAACAGTCACAAGAGAAAGCTACGGGCGGATCAGTGATCTACATCATTGATAAATCTCGATTTGGCAACATTCCTTCTATTGCCATAACTCCTTATATTGTCGGTAAGAAAAACTCAGCAGGGCTGCAGAAGGTCGTGGAGACTTCTTTTGAGGACTTGTCACCCGAACTGGGAACTACCAGGGAAGATGAGTCCATCATTCAATTTGCACTTGCAGCGTTGGGCTCCTCGTACCTTGGAGATATTCTAGGCGGCGACCGCGAACTGATGAAGATGTTGTTGAACAAGGTAGTGGAAACCGGACGATCGTATTTCCGCAGTGCTTCCAATCCACCGCTCACGAAAGGTCCAAGTGTCGAAGGAAAGGTGAAATGGATGTTTCGCCGAGACAAGTCACAGGTGCCTGCCATTGTCGGCGATAAGGAAACCATCGTTCCCTTGCTTTCTGCCTGTCCCGCCTATGTAGATACTCACATGAATCATCTCGGATTTATGGATTTGCCTGTTGATGTAGACACTCTTACAAAACTTTTGATTGCACCACCGGTAATGCCGGGATTCGCCGACAAGGTTCACGATCAGTTGAAGGAGCTGAATCTTCCATCTCAGATCGAAATGCCTTGTCCGATGTTGGGTGAGGAAATAGTTAAAGACGCCCCTACACCAAAGGTTTCATTCAAATCAATAAATCCTGTCGGCAATGATGCGATGATGTATTGGCGGCGTGGATTCGAGCCTAATAAAAGTGTCAATGTTGTCGATCTTTCGTTCGACTATGGCGGTCGCACATTTGATTTAAGAGACAAAAACTCCGAATTCCGCGAGGCAAAAGGTGAAAATTCGGTTGTCTACAGGCGCGATCTCGCAGCCGAGAGAAAGTTTGTGCAGCGCATGAAAGACATGGGCTTTGAGTCTTTGCCTATGTATTCGGAAGGCAATCGCATGCGCTTCATAATGTCCGGCGATAACGATTATCGATGGCTGCATTTTGTCGAAAACGAATTGCCCAAAATGTTGAAGACCGAATGGAAGGTCGACATCGATGAGTCATTTTCTTATCGCGTAGTCCAACCTGAAGAAGCCATAGAATTCGATTTGCGTGAGCATACGGCCTGGTGGTTTGTCCTGGAGATGGGCGTAAATCTTGAAGGACAGCGGATTTCACTGTTTCCCATCATCATTAGCGCATTAAAGCGCGCCGGTGTGAAAAACTTTGACGATTTGGACATAAGTTCCTTGAACATCAACGGCAATTTTTATGCTCCCATGCCGGATGGGCGCATGATTGCATTGCCCTTCGAACGCGTGGAGAGCGTAATCGATCTCATTCGTGAGATGTACAACGCCGAAATAGGCAGATGCGAGGTTGGTCCACGCGATCTGCCATTCATACTGTCTCACGTAAAGATATTGCCGACGGATCGCGTGAAGCGTCTTGCCGAGCAAATGAAGAAGCTGGAGCGTATCGAGGCGATTGAAACGCCGGAAGATTTTGGCTCTGAGTTGCGCGAGTACCAGAAGGAAGGTCTGGGCTGGCTGAATCTGCTTTGCGATACAGAAGCGGGCGGCATACTGGCTGACGATATGGGGCTGGGAAAAACAGTTCAAGGCCTGGCGCTCATCCTTTTGCGCAAACAGAGGAGGCAAATTTCTCAGCCGGTTCTGGTGGTTTGCCCAACCAGCGTCATACCTAACTGGATCAACGAAGCGATGAGGTTGACGCCTGCTCTCAATGTGCTCAATCTGACCGGCATTGAACGCTTTGAGAAATTCAAAGAAATTCCCAACAACGATATTGTCATTACCAGCTATGCCTTGTTGCTGCGTGATATTGAATCTTTGAGTCTGTCAGACTGGTCGATAGTCATACTCGACGAATCCCAGTACATAAAAAATCCAGCTACGTCTTTGGCGAAGGCGGCCTGCCGCCTGCGCGCGAAAACGCGTTTTTGCTTCACCGGCACTCCTGTCGAAAATAATCTGCGCGAACTCTGGTCGCAGTTTAATTTCTTGCTGCCGAATATGTTGGGTAACAGGAAAAGCTTTGCCAACTATTTCCAAAAACCAATCGAGCGTAAAAAAAGCGAAGAGCGAAAACGCATACTGCAAAGGCGAATTCGTCCCTTCATGCTGCGCAGAACCAAGAGCGAGGTAGTTCAAGAACTGCCCCCGAAAACACTTATTCTTCAGCCTGTTGAATTGGTTGGCGAGCAACGCGATCTCTATGAAAGTGTTCGCCTGGTCATGCACAAACGGGTCAATGAAGAAATTCGTGAGAAGGGAATCACGGGAATGCGAATTCTAATCATTGACGCACTGCTCAAGCTTCGGCAGACATGCTGTGATCCTCGTTTGGTGAAATTGAAGATGGCGGAGGGAATTACAGACAGCGCTAAATTGCTGACACTGATGGATATGCTGCCTCAATTGGTTGAAGAAGGCAGAAAAATAATTGTCTTTTCTCAGTTCCGCAAAATGTTGGAATTGATTGAAGAAGAGCTGAAGCAAATCAAACTCGACTACGTCATGCTAACTGGGCTGACCAAAGACAGGCAGCCTATCATAAACAAATTTCAGCGCGGCGATGTGCCGATATTCTTGATTAGTCTAAAGGCTGGTGGAACAGGATTGAATCTCACAGCAGCCGATACTGTGATTCATTATGATCCCTGGTGGAACCCGGCAGTGGAAGATCAAGCCACTGATCGCGCCTACAGAATTGGTCAGGACAAGCCGGTCTTCGTCTA
Source organism: bacterium (assembly GCA_041911975.1). Taxonomy (GTDB): domain Bacteria; phylum Cyanobacteriota; class Vampirovibrionia; order Obscuribacterales; family Obscuribacteraceae; genus QKMZ01. The sequence continues at coordinate 3,976 of JAYRNY010000220.1, forward strand.
TAA
>JAYRNY010000221.1:0-6584 GCA_041911975.1 bacterium
ATATGCGACCTCCTGGGAGCGCCGGCGGCGCGCCGGCCTCCGTTCCTTCAACTCCCTAAGCCGGCGCCGTCGGCGGGTTATGCTGGTTGTCCCGCAAGCGAATGAGGAAACCTCTCAGCTGCTCTCCGCTCATATTTGCGCGGCCACACTTGTCTATCTCTAGAGTTTCGTTATTCCCGTCCTTGCCTGGTTGCGTAATCTTGAACGAACCGGACTGCTGGTCGTATCTCGCATCCACGTTGTCGCGGCTCAATTCATTGCCGAGTACACCGAGCATGTCCTGCAGTTCTTTCGCTTCTTTTCTCTCAGCTTCGCCTGCGGCACCCGGTTTGATGCTATGAATCTTGTTGCCAATTTCCTTGATCGCATCTTGCAGTCCGGTCAAATTAGTGCGGTTCAACTTGGCTTCGATGTTGTCCAACCGATCGGTCATTCGGTCGGAAATCTGCCCATCTGTACCCGGTTTTTCCTTCAGCTTGTCCAAAAGTTTGCCATTGAAGTCACGCAATTCATTTCCGTGAAGACTCGTGCCATCTTTGTCGATCGTCAACTCCTTTCCACTCTGCCCCGGCAATGAGAGCTGCAGGTTGCCCATGACCACTTTTGCGTCGATGCCGGACTTGGTCAGGTAGTCCGTAAACATCTTCATTCCAGCCTGCAGGTCTTGCTGCATTTTCGGATCTGCAGGGTTGTTCATGTCCTTGAGATACTGTTGGACAGCCGTATAATCGCCCTTCGTCAGTCCATCCAACATGCCGCCTAGACGCACCGCCGTATCCTGCGACGGCTTCACTTTGTCATTCTGCCGCTCTTCGCCGGTGCGCAGGCTGGCAAGCTGCACATTGTCGCCTGGATTGGCGCTGAAGTTTTCTCCGGTGCTCAAAGCTGTTTTGTACAGGTCGCCTGTGTTGAAATAAGGCATTTCACCTGTGTCGGTGAATCCAGCCATTTGCAAATTGCGCTGGTCGATTCCGGAAGTCGAGGCAAAGGCCGGGCTGAAATTCAGTTGCCCGTCGCCAGACCACGTCGCTGCTCTCACATTATCGAGCGGGTCGACTTGTTCGCTTTCAGGTGTCTCAGCAACAGGGGCAACACGCGCCTCTGGCCGAACGGCGGGTGCCGTATCAGTCGTTTGTTCCATACTGCTATGAAATGGTAAGGGGGAGGATCAGCTAATTCATAACAGAGAGAGGGTGAAGAGATCGTGATGATCCCCGGCACGGCTCGAAACGCTTACCTGGGAAGCACCGGCGGCTCACCGACACTTGAGCGCTACCCCAATGTGGGTCGTGCGCGGGGAAGCATACACATCCTCACTTCCTTTTCTTCGATTCAGAAATTGGAGTCTTGGTCTTAGTTTTTTCAACCCTGTCTTCGCTGAGCTTCGTAACTGCTGCCTGAATATTCAGCAACAGACCATACATCTCTCGATTCAACTCCTCATTGATTGTCTCTGGCACCGGCGATTCGTTTACTCGATAAGCAGTGCCCTGCGGTGACAGTTCATGGTCAACCATTCGCGCTATCCAAGAGCGCACCAATGTAGAGTGCTTGATGCCTTTTCGTTCTGCAATAGCCAAAATCTTGCACATCAAGTCGGGCTCAAGTCTGATTTGCAGTGTTTCGCTCTTGTTTTGTTCTCTTAGTGATTCAAGTCTTTCGCGTTCTGCCTTTGCCCCTGCTTTCATACGCGCGACCATTTCTTCATAGGTTTTTCCCTTCTTACTCTTCATAGCGCGCCTTCCTTTTTGCTTCGGCTTTTGCAGGTTTTCTAACGTGGTAGATATGCCAGATCTCTTCTTGTCCCGTCTCCTCGTCTTCATCGAAAAACTCAACTCCGACTTCTATAACTGTCTTGTTTACTCCCGGTTTGCCAACGAACATTATGCGCGGATTTCCGTATTCGCTGTAACCGTCCGGATAGTGAAAGTCAGTCGAATCAATAACAGTCACGCACTCTTCATAGGAAACGCGTTCTGACTTCAAGTATTCGGGATCAAATGTGTAGCCCAAACATCTTTCCTCGCACTTGTCTTACAAATTGTATCACAAAGATATAGCGTGTAGTACAAATTGCAATACATTCTCTATCGGCGTGCCGGCGGCTCGCCGGCACTTAATCCGTCGCCCAAGCTGGGGTGGCATGCATGCCGCCCGCCCCCATTTGCTCTATACTAGCCAGACCGAAGGAATCCGAATGAATCACCGAGCTCTGGCGATTATTGGCATTGTTTTGAGTGGCTTGACCACCGCACCATGCTGCGCCGACAACGAAGCCACGGCATCGGTCACTGCTGATCCCGTCCCCGTCACTTCTTCTACGCAATCAAATCAAAGCAAACCAGCAACTCCATCCGAAGTATTCAAGAGCACGTTTACCATCCAGCACCGCACCACCTCAGGCGTTGCCATCCCTGACCTTAACGCGCCCATCAAAGGTTTCCACCCAATAAGAAAAATGCTTCGCCCCGTCTGGCGGCTTCGCCAGGAAGCAAAGACGCTAGACCAGGACGTTGTCAATTTGGAACAACCAATGCGCAAGCTCGAGCCGGCGTTCAACAAGCTGGAAAACCAGATGAGTGGCTTGCAGTCAGAGTTGAAGACGATGGGCGTCGGACTCAATTCTGTCAACACCAATCTCCATCGGCTCACCGGCGACCTTACCGGACTGAAAGAGCTTTCGCCCGAGCTAAAAACCATGACCCACCAATTGGACGGGCTCAACGGCATCGGACAAGAGTTGAAAGACATCAAAGCCGTGCGCCGGGACATTCAAGACGCGACCTCGCACATGCACAAATTGCATGCTCCGCTTATTGAAATCAAAGAGCCGCTCACTTCAGTTACAAAACCGCTGGCGACCGTGGAAAGCCAGCTCGCCGAAGTGAACGGCAAGGTGCACAGAGTTCACCTCGAACTCCAATCAATGGAGTCGCAGATTGGCGAATTGATCACGCAGATGAAAGACCTGCGCGCCCCGATGAATGGTGTTTCCTCGCCGCTGACGGCGGTACACGAGCAGCTCGATTCGCTTAACAAGCTGCTGACGATTATTCTTTATGCAGTCGCTGCTGTCGCGGTCGGCGTGTTCGCGTTCGGATTGTTTGCGGTGGTCGTCGCCTTTAAGATGCGAAGCAAAATCGGCATGCTGTTGTCCGGCCGATCCGGAGGAAACCCGTCGTGAATGACTCACAAGCAATGTCTCCATTACTAAAACGGCTGGTGGACATTCGCCGCGATATCCACAGAAATCCAGAATTGGGATTTGAAGAGGTGCGCACGACCGAGATAATTTCCAACGCGCTGAAGGACCTGGACATCGACTTTCGCGTGCCGCCGGGCGGAACCGGCGTGATCGCCGACATCAAAGGTCCGCCCGGTGTACCGTGCGTGGCTTTGCGGGCTGATATCGATGCGCTGCCGCTGATTGAGGAGACGGGGCTTGAATTTGCGTCGCGAGCAGAGGGAAAGATGCATGCCTGTGGGCATGATGGGCACACCGCCATGCTTATTGGCGCGGCAACACTCTTGAAAGAGGAGAAGTCCCTGCCTGCGCCTGTTCGCCTCATCTTTCAACCGGCAGAGGAGCTGGGTGAAGGTGCCTCTTACATGATCGATCAGGGCGCGCTCGACGATGTCGGTATCATTTTCGGCGGGCACATAGACAGGCACTTTCGTACTGGAGTAATCGCGGTCACAGACGGCATTGTCAATGCGTCGGCAGACAGCTTCGACATATTCATTACCGGCCAAGGAGGTCACGCCGCCCGCCCTCACGAGGCAGTAGACGCTGTAGTCGTGGGCAGCTTGATGGTAATTGCTTTGCAAACCATAGTCAGCCGTGAAGTCAATCCGGCACATCCGTCCGTCATAACAGTCGGTCTCTTTCAGGCAGGCACCGCATCTAATGTCATAGCCGCGGAGTGCAGACTGTCAGGAACCATAAGAGCGCAGGACGAATCGGTCAGGAACCTGCTGAAATCCAAAGTTTCGCACGTAGCAGAGACGATCGGGCAATTGCACGGAGCGGGCGTCACTGTGCAGTTTACACAAGCTTTGCCCGTGCTTTCCAATACGCCAGAGGCTGTAACCATCGCCAGGCATGCCGCCACTTCAGTCGTCGGCGACGAGCAAGTGCATGCGATGAAGATCGCCAACATGGGCGGTGAAGATTTCAGTTTTTACCTGCAGAAAGTCCCCGGCTGTTATGTACGCTTCGGCGCACAGGTGGACGGCAGGGCATATCCTGCACATTCGAGCTCGTTTGTTTTCGATGAGGAGTGCCTCCTGATTGGCGCCCGTTATTTCTTTGAAGCAACCAAGCATGCAGGAGCTATGCTCAAAACAAATCCCCGGCTGACTGATGGCGTAGCGACGTTGAAGGCAGGCGAGGAAGTTGGCGATGATTGAAATTCGTGAGGCTCGTCCCGAGGACGCAGAAGAGATCACGGCAATCTTTCGTGCCTGTTATGGAGAAAATTATGCCTATCCGCAGTTCTATGACGCCGGTGTAATTCGCAAGCTCATATATTCCGATGACGCACTGCTACTGGTGGCACATGACGAAGAAAGCATGCAGCTTGTCGGCACGGCCAGCGTCATATACAGCATTGGTGCCAATTCCGATCTGTCCGGCGAGTTTGGCAGGCTGGCTGTCATTCCCGAAGCTCGAAAATCGGGAGTCGGAAAGAGACTGATGGAAGAGCGCCTTTCCCTTGTGCAAGATCGCCTGCATGTTGCACTCATGGATGGACGTGTCATTCATCCATACACACTCAAGATTGCCGAATCGCACGGTTTTTCCGTGGTAGGCTTCGTCCCGATGAAACTGCTTCTCGCCTATCGAGAGTCGATTGCCGTGCTCGTGCAGTACCTGGGTGATGCATTGAAGCTGAGAAACAATCATCCTCGTATTATCCCGGAAATATATCCTGTCGCGACACGCGCCATGAAAAATTGCGGTCTGGAGTTTGACGCGATAGTCGACGAGGCAGCCCCTTCCTACCCCCGCAACGACGATCAGTTCACGCTTTCCGAATTGGAAACCGAAGGCTATTTCCCACTGCTTCGCATTGAGCGAGGTCGAGTTCGCAATCGCGAAATCTTCGGTCCGGTGCGCCTGCATTATGGCTTTTTCAAACTGAAGGCGCGCAACTCTCACTATCTTCTCGCTAAGCAAAAAGGACACATCGCCGGCGCCGTAGGCTTCACCATAGACCAGGTGGAAAAAGCGGCGCGCATCTTCGAGCTGATTTCACTATCCGATGACGTTATAGGCACGCTTCTTTTTGAGGCGGAGCGTCTCTTGCGCGAGGAGTACAAAGTCGAGTTCATGGAAGTGGACGTCAGCGCCTATGCGCCTCGCATGCAACGCACATTCCTAGAGCTGGGTTTCGTCCCGGCGGCATATGTCCCGGCGCTCGTATTCCACGAGGTAGAAAGACTCGATGCTGTGAAGATGGTGCGTATCACAGTGCCGCTCGACCTGGGTCCGCTCGAGCTTACAGAGAAGGCGCAGGAGATGGCGGACACCGTGCTCCACGGCTTCGCTTGCCAGAAGATATTGCCGCGCGTGAGAGAAACAGTAGACTCCGTCGCCATCTTTAAAGGTTTCAGCCAGGAGCAAATCGATCGACTGGCGGCGGTGTGTTCACTTCGCAAATTCCCCTCCGGCAGCCGAATATTCGAAGTAGACTCACCAAGCGATGAGATGTATCTGATCATCGAAGGTGAAGTGACGATACAGTCAGGGCAAGGCGACAGCCAGGTCGGTACTGTAAAACGCGGGGAGTGCCTGGGCGAAACATCTTTGCTGATCGGCGAACCGCACACAGTGCATGCCACTGCCAATGGTGATATTGAAGCTGCGGTACTGAGCCGTGAAGATCTCGTCGGGCTAGTGAGGCGGCGCCCGGACATAGGCGTGCTTATCTATCGCAATCTGGCAATAGGACTCGGGCAAAAGCTAAGACGCACGAGCAAAAGCTGAGCCCACTTGGGATCGCCGGCGGCTCGCGGGCACCTACTGTAGAATGATGACTCCATTAAAGGACCACCTCGATGTTTACAAGCAGCCGCCTTCACCAAGCAGCAACAACTTTCACCCGCACCGTAGTCACCTTGATGACGATAGCGATACTAGCCGCTTCGCCCGCGATCGCGTTGGACACAAGCACTGCTTCAACATCCCTGGTCGCTCCGCGCCAAATAATCAACTTAGATATGTGCACCCTCGCATATCAGCTCTACCACCAATCCCTCTGCCTGCCCCTCGACCCGTGGTATGACGTTTTTTCTCGCGTTGGCAGCAGCCGACGCGACAACATTTGCAAGTTCACGCACGAATACGCGGCGACGCTTGGCAACCCGTCGACAAGTGCAGGCATGCCAAACGGCGGGTTTTACTGCGGACCAAACGCGGCGCGCGGCTGGGGCAACAGCAACACCAATCTAGATCCGATTCTCACCAACTACACACAACTCGACACAAAATTGCCGGCGTTCACCCACGACGGCGAGATATTCATCGCGGTCGCCGCTCCCGGTTACATCACCAACAACATCAAATCCATTGATGTGATGCG
>JAYRNY010000222.1:0-2149 GCA_041911975.1 bacterium
CTAAGCACGGCAAATCGTTGATATAGACATGAAGAAGCTTCGATTGGTCGGCGGACAGGTCATTACGCCTCTTGAATTGCGCTTTGCCGACATTCTCATCGAGGGCGGTCTGATAACGGCTATCGTCCCGCAAGATCAGGCGACGCCGTCATATGAAAATCTCGAAGTGCCAGGCAGGTTGGTCACTCCGGGGCTTATCGATTTGCAGTTGAACGGTGGTCCGGCGCTGGACTTTTGGGGCAAACCGACCGCCGACGAGCTAGGAAGATTCACTAGGGAGCAGGCTCTAGCCGGTGTTACGACTTTTCTGCCGACCTTGATTACGGCAGCCCTCGATCATCTCGTTGAAAACATCCAGTGGCTCAACGATAACGGCGTCAATAGTGACCTCTCGTTAGCCAAGGGGTTGTCGGCGCGCTTGCCCGGTATCCATTTGGAAGGTCCTTGTCTCTCGCCGAAAAGACCGGGTGTTCACCCGCCGGAGCATTTGCAGCCTTTCGAAGTGGAGATTTTAAAGAGGCTGATAATCCCTGGCGTGTTGCTAATGACTATGGCACCTGAGCTTGATCCGGACGGCGAGGCACTGCAATTTTTGCAAAGCCGTGGAGTGAAAGCGTCACTGGGGCATTCGAATGCCGACAATAAGGAAGCCGCCCGGGCATTTGATGCCGGCGTGCGTTTGATGACTCATACTTTCAATGCCATGGCTCCCTTGCATCATCGCGATCCGGGAGCAGTGGGGGCGGCGCTGATGGATGAGCGTGTCAGTTGTTGCTTGATTGCGGACGGCTTGCATCTGGCACCGGAAACGGTATCAATGATTTTGAAGCTGAAGGGCCCGCGCCGTTCTATCTTGGTCACCGACGCAGCCAAGATCGGCACCACTGGTGGTGGATTGGTCGGCTCGTCCATAGATCTTGCCGATGCCGTGAGAAATTGCGTCAAATGGAATTGCGCATCATTCCAATCGGCTGTCCGCATGGCCAGTTACAATCCTGCCCGGGCAATGGGACTGGATGAGAAAGTCGGGCACATCGAAGTGGGCAAATTTGCCGACCTGGTCATTTGGAATCCGTCCGATTTGTCTGTTGATCTTGTGCTCGTCGGCGGGCACGTATTAGCCAGGGACGATAAAACATTAGAGGCAGCGGCAAAAGCGGCCAAGTGAGTTTTTGTTTTAGGGTGGTCGAGTGGGTTTGCATAACAGATACAACGGTCGCAGACTAGCGTTCATAGCCGGAACCCTTCTTCTTGCTTTCTCGCTGCTTTCAGACCCTGACGGTCTGGCTCGTACGAAAGACCTGGACGCTTCCGTTTCTCCCGGCGCTCAAATGAAGCTGGAAAAGAAGCCACCGGCTCCTATTGAAATAGATTCGGAAGACCGTGACTTGATCTTTCACATGCCGGTATTGCAGCCGACTGACATTTTTAAAGTGAAACCAGAGAGGCTGGAGATTTTTCAGCAAGACTCAGCACCGCTTAAAGGGCGTGAGATTTTGCTTTTAATCCATGGCGGCGGCGGCGAATATCAAAGCATGTTCCGCTGGGACAAAGTGCTGGCATACTTCGATGCTGATCCTCTGTTCAAGAAGACTTTTAAGGTATTTCTTCTTCGTTATGACACGACCGATTCGCTCAACGATGAAATCGATCAGGCAAAAAAGCTTATACCGGAGCTTGCTAAAGGCGCCGGAAAGCCGATTACCATTTTGGCTCTCAGCATGGGCGGCAATGTGGTGCAAGGAGCGATCACCGACTCTGAAGTGGACGACTGCATTGATCGTGCCTTGTGCATGGGAACGCCATTTCACGGCTCTCCGCTTTTTTCCTCTGATTGGTATCAATACAGTCTTTTGCAGCACAGATTCGGACCTCTTACTCGCATGCTCGATGCAGTCGATTACAGGTTGTATTTCAGCAAGCACAAGAATTATCAAGCCGATCTCAAATGGGACAACCTGGACGGTGGAATTCCGTCGATAGGCTCGTTCAAAGGCATAACTCCAATTGGTCCCAAAGGAGATCTCGATCCTTCAAGAGACACAAGCAGTGTCTTGCGCAAGATAAACGAGAGCGGCGTCGATAAGGCTAAGATTATCGCTTATGCGGGGTACCTGTTGACCCCCGAGGTAATATGCATGACCAAGAA
>JAYRNY010000223.1:0-3069 GCA_041911975.1 bacterium
ACCCTACAGGTTGTATACCCGTCAGGCGGGCTGGTTCATAATCCCAAAGATCAGGCTGTCAGGCGATCATCAGGCGGCGTGGATGCGGTAATATCACCCCACGGCAAGCAGTTGTAAACCCCGCCCGGCCTTTGCGTCGAGAAAAATGAGCGATTTCAGCAAGCTAAATGATTTGGTTGAGGCGATCGAGAACGAGTCAACCAGGGTTGAGGCGCTCATGCATTTGCACGCGCTGGCCGATTATCTTGAAAAGCGGCTGCCCATTGCCGGGATTTCCCGGGCTTCCAAGAGTGCCGATAATGTAAAACTGGCGCAGGACCCTTTGGCACAAATGCTCAACCTAAAGGTGATTCCCATTCCTGGGTCGCCCTTGCCGCTGAAACTTCTGCTCCATTCGGCAGTTTTTTCGCCTGAAGAATGGGCGAAGACTTTTGCCGAGGGTTTGTTGAAAAACCCCGAACTCTTTCACGGTAAGACAGTGGTCGAGTTGGGAACCGGCTCGGGCTGGATCAGCTTGCTGATGTTGATGCGCACTCAGACATCTTCGATTCTCGGCTTGGACATCAATCCGATCGCAGTGTCGATTGCACGGCTGAACGCCTGGTTGAACGGTACCGCCAGTGATGGCGGAATAATTGACTCTAAGTATGGAGTCGGCATCGCTCAAGCGTTCACTGCCAGGGAATCTGACCTGCTTGGTGAGCCGCTTTCGAGAAAGGCGCGATTTGACCATATTATTGGCTGCATACCGCAAGTGCTGCACCCCGATCCGAAAAAGAGCGACGATGAGTCTGCCGAGCGTTCTCACAAAGACTTATATGACCTGAGCAATTATTGCTTCCAGCAGGGAATTCTCGAGGATCGCTTCGGGCTTCCTTTGATTGCTCGGGCACTCGAGGAGGCGCAGCTTTGTCTGAATCCAGGCGGCAAGTTGACTCTTGTTCTGGGCGGAAGACCGGGACCGCACGCTATCGACCAGATGTTCCGACGCCGTGGTTGGGAGCCGACTCTTATATGGAGCCGCCGCATTCAGCAGGCCGATGATACCGATCTAGTGTCTCTGGTTGAGATTGAAAGAGCGCACCAGATACGGTTCAACTTTTTCCTTTCGCGTGATTCGCAAAATCCCGTTTCTGCTGAAACTGCTGTGACGGTGCTTGGTGAAGATCAGTCAATTTATCACGATCTTCTCGTCTATCAGGCTGAGACCGGGTATGAAAGCCCGACATTCGGGTTTGTGAGAAACCTGCACGATCTCGGACTCGACAGACTGAGAAAAGAATTGGATTTTTCGAGAATTTCCGAAGAGATGGTCAGCTTTCTCAATCGTTTCTCCAGCGAGTTGTTGAACCACAGAATGCTGCCTTATCCGCATGAATGTGGAGACATGAGCCTGCGCAATGCCTTGTCGCGCTTTCTCTCCAGTTATTGCCATTATCCGACAAAGCCGGAGGCACTTTTCATTGGTCCGGAGCGCGCTCAGCTTTTGGCGCTCGTCCTCAAAGCCGTTCTTTCGCCGGGCGCGTCGGTATTGGTTTCTTCGTCTCTGGAGCCTGTTTATCGCACAACGATTGAATCGCTGGGACTGAAAGTAATCTTGGGCAACGATGATCTCAGTGAATTGATTCATCTCGATCAGCTTTTATCGCCTGATGCCTGCGTCCTGGCACCGCAGCAATTGGCAAATCCGTCTTCACTTGCTCTCGATCACTTGTTTGCACAAGCGCGCAAGAATCCAAAGCGTTTCTACATCATTGATGATTCCGCGCAGTTCAATATTGGTTCGCAGTTGAATTCCAACATGACGCTCAGAATGGCTGGACGTCAGCCCTTGCCTGAAAATCTCGTCTTTCTCTATGGTTTGATCAAGAATACTGTTTTCCCTGATTTCGAACTGAGTTTTCTCATCAATGCACCAGATGCCTGGATGCCTGCGCTGGAAGTCGGTGCTGAATTGACTTACTCGCGCATCCCATATCAAGTTCAGCTTTATTACCAGTGGCTCTTTGAAGAATTGCTTGCCTTTCCGTTTCCGGAGGCTGATGTGCCACCAGTGCTCAACAAACATTCCGGCAGTGTTTCCCAATTAATTGAAGAAATTGCCCGCGATCCGGTCTTTGCGCCCAAGCCGATCTCGCTCGAGGACGAACGCCTGATCAGATTTGACTATGGAGAAGTCGAACATCCTGTGCCGGAGCTTTTGATCAAGGGAGTGTTCAAGGGTTTTCTCGAAGCGGATTCCAATTTGTTGCCTTCTGTCGTGCGGCACCGAGTCAAAGCGTATTTGGAATTTACTCGCAGAACTACGGTGGACGAGAGCCGAATTGTTCTGGGCAAAGGAGTCTTTCCAGTGCTTGCCGCGCTCATGGCCACATTGACACAGCGTCTGGGTCGTCCGCCTGTAGTGGCATTGCCGCTCGGCAGCTATGGTCCTCTCTACACGCTTGTCACTTATCATGGCGGCAAAGTGGTCGAAGTGAAGACGGATGTGAAGCGCGGCTACCTGGTGGACACTGCCGCAATCGATGCGTTGGACGAAAAGCCTGATTTGCTCTGGTTGACTCAACCGAATAATCCATCCGGTTTGTTCTATGATTCACAGTCCGTTGAAAGCCTGTACAAGACTTGCTCGCAGCGCGGTATATACTTGCTTGCCGATGAGATTTTCTTCTTGCTTTCGGACAATCGACTGGGTGAATGGACGCCGCCTTCGTTGAGTTTTCTCCCGCTGACAAAAACAGACGGCGGCAGATATCTGTTCCTTGCTGACGGTCTTGCTAAGACATTTGCAGCCGGTGGTCTTCGCGCCGGATTCCTGGTATGCCCGGACGCCGCATTGGCAACGCAGATTCAATCCCTCACTCCTCTGCCTCCCGGTTCCACTCTGCGAGCGTGGGACACGCTCTATTCTGCATTCCTTGAAGAGTCGCCGCACTTGCTCGTGGACGTAAAAGAGGAACTGGATGGGCTTAAGAGCTATCTTGTCGATTTGAGGAGCGAGCTTTCTCGCCGCCGCAAAAAACTTCTTGTTTTATTTAAGGAACATGATGTCGATGACAAAATGGACAC
>JAYRNY010000224.1:0-2909 GCA_041911975.1 bacterium
CCTTAGCCTGACCCCTGTCGCGCTCACTCTGGCAATGTTTTGCCCGAGCAGCTTTGGCTCTTCCGAGCCGAACGGCATGTCCGCTTCAGCGGAGCCGTCATCTATTGATAGAGCTTCCATTAGTAAAAAGAAAGAAAAGCCGGCGAAGGCTGAGCGGCATATCAGATCCATTCGTGTTGGCAAAATTCGTCGCAGCTATGTAGTGAACGTTCCTCAAGGTTATGGTGATAAGCCTGCGCCTGTGGTTTTTGTACTGCATGGTGCATTGGGAAATTCTTTTACTGTCGCCTGGGACACAAGGATGACGGAAAGGGCCGGCAAGGATGGATTCATTGTTGTCTATCCCCGTGGTATCGGCATAGCGAATGCATTGAAGACGTGGAACGCAGGAAGCTGCTGCGGTCTTGCACAGCTGAGGAATGTTGATGATATAGCGTTTCTCAAAGCGCTAATTAAACAGCTGCGCACCGACTACAACATTGATGGCGACCGCATCTATATGGCCGGTGCTTCAAATGGTGGCATGATGGCGTACAGAGCTGCAATCGAAATGTCGGATCAGGTCGCTGCCATCGCAACAGCGAGCGGCACGATGATGACCAGCCGGATCACAGATGGTGAACCTGTCAGTGTAATTGCTTTCCATGGAACGAAAGATCACGTTGTTCCTTACGATGGTGGTCCTGGTGGTTTGCCCTTCTGGAAGATTGAAGGGTCAAAAGTCGCTGACAACGTGAAGTTCTGGGTCTCTCGCGACAAGTGCTCTACCGATGCGGTGCGCGAAGAAGTCGGAAACTGCATCAAAGAAAGCTATAGCAAAGGTGTAAACGGAACCGAAGTTTGCGTATACACAGTGAAGAGGGGAAAACACAACTGGCCTGGCGGCAGATCGACGTTCATAAGAAACGATCCGGAGATGGGCAAGATTGACGCGACCGACATAATCTGCAAGTTCTTCCTGGCGCATCCGAAGGTACACGAGCACCTCACCAAAGAGCATACCTCTCAGGAATGAGCGGGCTGGACGATCAAATTTTAGTCACCAGAGAAACGAAGTTTAGGACACAATCTTTTCAGATTGCGCACAGTTTCCGGATCTCGAAGGTGCTCGGAGTTTATCGATACATACTCTAAATTCGGAAACTGATTGAGATACTGCAAGCAAACATGTGTCACTGCTGTGCTAGATATATCTATTGACTTCAGTTTTTGGAGGGGCAAGAGTTGTCTTACATCTTCATCGTTGAACTTCTCGACTCCCGAAAAATTTAGTGCCTCGATGTTTTTCATTGTGATGATATTAAGAATGTCATCTTGAGTAATGTTTGTGTGCCTCACGCTGAGAGTGTGCATTTTGTCCGAGCCTTTGAGCGCTTTCAACACTTTGGACGTATGAGGTGATTCCGAAAGGGCGAGCCAATTGAGGTCTCTTAGTCGCCGCAAGGACAAGAACCCATCTGCGGTTAGTTGTGGATCGTAATCGGCGATGAGACAATCCAAATTTGGAAGTCTGTTCAACGTTTCAAAGACTTTGTCGGTGACGCTGGTGGCACTGATGTCGAGGTAATGGAGATACTGGAAATTGGTTATTTGACGCAAGGATTCATCGCCGACATCATACATATTTGACATAGTCAACTCAATCACATCATGTGCTTGAAACTGCAGAAAGAAATCTGGTGAATTGAACGCGACCGGATTGTTTATGCTTAGATGAAGCATCTGTTTTACTGGAAGTACGTATAGTCCAAGCGCAGGAAACTGCTTGCCGTCTCCAACAATATTGAATTTTCCAATGTGCTCGATGAAGTTCAGCCTCCTGTACAGCTTTCCATCTTCCTTCATGATGGTAGAGGACTGAACAGAAACCTTGCTGCTGCGTGCATAGCTGTCTTTAAATGTTTGCATCTCTTTCTTTATGCTGGCGGCATACTGCTGTGCGTCCGACTGGTCCTTTACAAAGAAGGTAATCGTACCTGCCAAAACTGCACATACAAGACAGGCAAAACCAGCAAGCAAAATAGATTCCTTCGTGCGCACCGCTTTGCTCGGCAGGGGACTCTGCGAGATGGTCAAGGACTGATTGGACGTTCCTTGTTGCAAAATGCTCAGGTCACGCGCCAGTACGCCGAGATTTTGATAGCGCTGATCCGGATTTTTTTCCAGCAATCGCGATATGATTGATTGAATCTCCGGCGAAAACTCTTTTCCCAGGGTTGCTTCTTTGAGTGTAGGAGCTGATTCTGACTGGTGCTTCATCATTGTCGAAAGCGCGGTGTTTCCCATGAATGGCGGCAAGCCTGTGAGCGCTTCAAAAAACACGCAGCCGAGCGCGTAAATATCGCTGCGATGATCTACCTTTATTCCCAGGCACTGTTCCGGGCTCATGTATAGAGGACTGCCAAAAATTTCTCCTGTCTTCGTCAGACCTTGCGCGTCCATGCCTTCGCCGGGCCTTAGTTTTGCAATGCCGAAATCGACGATCTTTACCGTTGTGGCACCTTCGCCCGCTTGTTTTACTAGCATGATGTTGCTGGGTTTGAGATCTCTGTGAACGATTCCCAATTCGTGCGCGTAAGCAAGACCAAAGCACACCTGTATCATGATTGGTATCGCTTGCTCGACACTGAGCGGCCCATTGTCGGCAATTTGCTTTGACAGAGTTGTTCCTTCCAACAAATCCATCACAAAGAACGGATGCTTTCCTTCGATAATTCCGTAGTCATGCACGCTAATCAGATTTGGGTGATTGAGCAAGCTGGTTGCTTTGGCTTCCTGCTGGAACCGAAGCCATGTAGCCTCCTGAATGTCCTGCGCGTCTAGAGTCTTCATTGCCAGCTCTCTATTGAGCGTGATGTGTAAGACTCGATAGACGACTCCCATACCTCCGCGCCCCAATTCTTCTATGA
>JAYRNY010000225.1:0-3485 GCA_041911975.1 bacterium
CTGCCGGCGGCTGCCGCTGCAAAGCCTTTGTTTAACAATTCAGCCGTGAAGACGAAAGCGGGAGCAATCGCCACGGAAACGGCAAAGCAAAGTGCGACCGGCCAGTAAAGTGTGGGCGTGGGCTTGGCCGCGTCGCTTTCAACGTTCGAAGAACCTGAAAAGCGCAGGGAAAAGTACCACAGCCAGGCGACGGGCACGGCGATGGAGAGTAAACCCAATCCCCAGCCCAGATTGCTGCTGCCCAAGACCATTATGGACAGGGCGGCGGCAAGTATTGTGTAGCGCCAATTGGCAATGCTCATAAAAGACTCCTCTTGCCGGAGCAAGATTGAATGTGGAAAGGCAACGACCGGCGCGTTTCAAAGCGGGTATTCACGAGTGCCGGCTTTGGGCACGAGGATTGTTTGCTTGAATGCGCGCAGGAAGTTGAGAAGGTTTTTTGCGAAGTGAATGAATCAAGAAGGGAAGAAGGAAGGCCAACACCCTAACAGTCGCGTTCAGAGGTTTACAACAAAACATTTATGACGTTGTTAGCGTTGTGCCGTGCCGGACTCGAGTCCAATCCAGCCGGCCTGTGCGGCTTTGCCGGCATGCGGAAAAAATGGCTTGGTGCAATCAGGCCGGTTGGCGGTATTTTCTTGCGCACAGTAATAACCGAGATCAGGTTAAAGGTCTAATTTAGATAAAGTGCCGGGGCTGGCGGTTGGGCGCGCCATGCGAAACTGCCAGTGGTGGCATGCCGGAAGTCTTTTTCGACTTGTTCCTCTGCGCTGCATTTCCCAGAGCGGAAATCAACCCCATCGGCTTAAGGCTGAAAAAGTGCCGCCTGGCGAAGGTAGAACCGTCTCCCGTGTTTTAGAAAAATCGGCCTGAATTCGGCAACTAGGCAGACCTACTCAAGCTGAGCGCGGCACATAATTTCGCCTCTGCGGCTCATTTGACCAGCCGGCGCCTGTGTCCGTAATGAAAGAATCGGCTCTCCCGCGCTATTTAGGGATTTTTCTTTACTTGATCCTAATATCTTTCAATTGCTAAATATCAAGAGAATATTGCACCACGAATTCGGATTGCCAGGTAACGCTCAATCCCTTACATCCCTTGATCTCAACCGACTGATCTGAACTCTCTTTGAGAGTCGCAGCCATTTCGAGACGCGCGGGCAATAGTGGCAAGCTCATGCGAATACGAGCTTTGCGCCCGGCGCCGATTGCTATCGGTGCCGTTTCAATCACCCCTTTCGGCCGATTCGAACAATCAGCCCCTGGGGATTTTTTTTGAATTTTTGGAGAAACATCATGAATCTAAGCATAGGCACAATACACAATGGCACCGTCGTCAGGAAGTCAGACTTCGGAGTTTTCGTGGCCGTAAAGGGAGAGAAAAAAGAAGGACTCGTTCATGTCTCGCGTCTGCGCGGCAACAGTCAGAATCTGCGCGGCGCGCGCTTGAAAGAAATTCAGGTTGGCGATGAAATCATAGTGGAAGTCTCGGATATCAAAAGAGAGGGCAGAGCAACCAAGATTGCCTTCAGCGAAAAGCTCGTGCATGACGATCTTGTCCTCAAGCACATTCCTCTTAACGAGCCGATAGAGGGCGTAGTTGTCCGCAAGTCTGAATACGGAGCATTCGTCGTCCTTCCTTCCTGGTATGCTTGCGGGCTCTTGCACGTCTCGAGAATGTCCGGCGGCAGGTCTAGCGAGCGCAATAGCCGTCTCAACGAGATACGTGCAGGAGACAAAGTTACTGTCTATCTCGTCGAAATCGAGATGGTGGACGATAATCTCAGGCTGTCTCTGAGCGAAGTTCCGGGCGAAGAGTTGACCGAAGCCGAATAAGAGCGTAAGCGCCGGGCCCGGTTGACCGATGCCACTCAGCAAAAGGAGAGTTCTTACGGGCTCTCCTTTTCTTGTCTGTGCTTTTGGCTCGTGCGGCACTGCGTTTTTACGTCGCCGCCATCCGTCGACCATACACTAAAACCTAGCTAGCAAGAGGACCGCCACGGTTAATTGAGGTCTTACCCTTTTTGTTTTGGGGCTATTATAATAGTTAGTAGTTGTCGTCCTGCTTCCGCGACACTGGTGAGATAGCCGCTTTCTAAATGTCGCTTTGCCCTGCGTAAGTCCACCAGTGCCAATGCGGTTTTCCACACGCTCGTTTGACCTTAATTTTGCCCGCTTGCAGCAAGACTTATCTGAAAAGCGACAGCGCATTCCGGAGGGTGCAAACATGTTTGAAGATGATAAGGAGAAATCCTCTAGTATCACCTGGGATCTTTCCAGTCCATGGGTGCGAGAAGCGGACTTGCTGTGGGCCGTCAAAGACGGGTTTTCTCACCGATATAGAGAAGCTTTCTCGAACGAAGAGACATCTCTTCTTGGAGTAGAAATGCCACAATATGTTGCCACTGACTTGAAAGCCGTCGCTGCCGGCGCGGTTGGTGCCGGTTTGCGCATTATGAGTGGTGCCGGCGGTCCGTGGGGCGGCATCTCTAAGGCTGTCATGGTCACCGGTGCATTCGGCTTTGGATGCGATGTGCTCGTCAGGACCGGAAAGTCTGTTGTGGCTGGGTTCGACACTTGGAAGTCGAAGGACAATCACGAAGAGAGTAGGAAAGTAGTGGCTGAAAACATCGGGTCGGCACTGTTCGACTATCCCGTGCTTGCCGCCGGTGGTTACATGGGAGCGAAGGCGCCGGAATTGGGATTGAATTTCAACTACCTCGGTGTGCAAAGGGGCTTTGCCAGTATGAGCCGCAGTTTGGGTGAAAGTCCAGTTACAACGCGCTTGCAGTCCGTTGCCGAGGGGCTTGGTTTCGCAAAAGGCAATGCAAAGGCTGCCCGGGCGGCGAATGCATCTAGTGTGCGAGGCGCCGAACCGGCGCATGAATTGAATTTGCATAATGCAGATGAGCTCGATCTGGTCGTAAGAAAGCCGGATCCTGCTGTCTACAAAGCGGCTTTGAAACTTTTGGAAAAGCCTGCCACGCCATACAAAATAAAGTTTGCGGAGTACGATGGGCACCCCGTGGCGGTCAAGGTCTATCCACCCGGAAAAGCTGAAGGAGTAACTTCGTCCGCGCAAATGGGCAAGGCGCCGGGCATCAGCCTGGGTGGATTTGGACGACGACAGATAACAGTGTCGCAAAGGGACTGAGGTATGACCCGCTTATTGAGAGAAATGAGCGGGCTTCTTTGATTCCCGTGTCTTGGCTCGGTCAACTGAAAATTATCTGTTTGTCTTGGGCCGGCGCGTTTGACTGAAATTTGATGTGTGCCGGCATAGCATTTTGTCTGACCTTCTTCCGTCGCCAATTTACTATCGGGTTTCAACAGTATGGTAGAGATTTCTCACCGGTCCGTGAATGATAAGCCGCATGCGAAAGTACATGCCGATGCAGACGGTGGGCGCCAATTAGCCTGGGGGGATCTTTTTCAGCAAAGAGAAAGACCGGACCCGGCGGCCTATCAGCCTGGAAAGGCGGCTCA
>JAYRNY010000226.1:0-5792 GCA_041911975.1 bacterium
AATGCGCGCCGTAATCAATAAAGGTTTGTCGCACGAACAAATTATTTCGGCAATCGAATCGGCATATCAGTCCGGCTGGTCGTCGATAAAACTCTATTTCATGTGCGGCTTGCCTACCGAACGCGACGAGGATCTGGAAGGCATTATTCAGATTCTCGATGAAGCTACGCGTCATTGCAATGTGATCAGAAACACCGACAGAGTCAAATACAAACGCGCTATCGAATTCACCTGCACGATTTCCAACTTCGTGCCCAAGCCGTTTACGCCGTTCCAATGGTTCGGGCAATTCACGCCTGAAGAAACCAAACGCAAACACGGTGTTTTGCGCGACAAGATGCGCGAATATCGCATGAAGAATGTGACGCTCAACTTGACCGAACCGGCAATAAGCCTTCTTGAGGCGGTGATATCGCGCGGCGACAGACAAGTGGGCGAGATGATCTACAAGGCCTTCGAGAAAGGCTGCACATTCGATGCATGGGATGACAAATTCCAATTTGAAAAATGGAAAGAAGCATCCGCTGAAATGGGTCTCGATCTCATTGACCTGGCCTGCAAGGACAGAGAAGTTGGCAGCGACCAGCCATGGGATGTTGTGCACATCGGACTGCACAATTGGTGGATGGTCAAAGAGTGGGAAAAGGCGCTGGCCATGAAAGAAACAGCACCTTGCACTGAAAACCTCTGTCATGCCTGCGGCGTTTGCACTGAGCTGGATGCCACGCACCTTCTGGCAGCACCCAAAGTCGAAGTGATGAAGCGCAATCCTTTTGTCAAAGAACTGGCTGCACACGATCAAGAAGACAGCCATCCGTCTTTGTTCTTCATGAAGCCGCCCGAAGAGCCGCCCAAAGTAAACGATATGGGCTGCATGATTCGCTTCCAATTCCACAAGGTCGGACAATTGCGGTATATCTCGCATCTCGATCTGCAGAATCTTTTTGCCAGAGCGGCACGCCGAGCGATGATGGCGGTTGCCTACTCGCAAGGTTTCAACCCGTCGCCCAAGATCGAACTGGCTCTGCCTCTGCCTTTATTCCAGGAAGGCGAAGGCGAAGTCGCCGAAATAGAACTTGTTTATGCCCTGGAGCCGTCTGAATTCATGCGACTGCTCAATGAGAAACTGCCGCCTGAAGTGCAAGTTACTCATGCAAAGCGAATTGAGAAGACCAAGAAGTCGCTCAATTCATATGTCAGAAGCGCCATTTACAGAGCGCTGCCCCAAAGTATCCGCGAGGAATCTGAAGAAACTGCCTTGAAAGAAGGCGCAAAAGCTCCGGCTAAAGAAACGCACAAGAATGGTGACTCCAGCTCGAAAGAAGTTTCAGCTGTTGGCACCGCTTCTCCCGCGTCTCCGGAACCGGTTCTGGCACCAACCGACAAGGACCAGCTCTTGAGCTTCCTCAAAGAAAGAGTTTTGGCGCTTAAAAACGCCGACTCGCTCCCGGTCTTCAACGCGGACGGCAAATCGAAAGATATTCGTCCGGGAGTGATCTCCATAGCAGTCAAGGAGACTTCTAAGTCTTCCGAGCCTTACGTGGAGCTTTTGCTGGCGACAGGACCTAGCCAGCACGTTAAGCCAAGCGATGTACTGGCGCATCTTGCGTCCAACATCAACTGGCGGGTTACTCGCGAAAGCCTTAAGGCTGAAGGCGACACTGCACTTTTTGAGGTTTAAGAAGGGGCGGCCATATTTAAGCCCCAAAATTTCTTTCAAGACAAAGAGGAGTCTTATGAAAAGGTCATTAGTTATTTCAGAACACGACAATATCGGAGCCATACTCGAGAACGAGAGAGTCGTCGAGTTTTTCGTTAATCGTGGCGAGCTTCTTTTGGGCGATATCTATACGGCGGTTGTGGAAAACATCCTGCCCGGTATCGACGCGGCATTCGTCAATCTCGGCAAGGACAAGATGGGCTTCCTGCATGCCAACGACGTTCCCGGGCAAGGTCCTTTAAAGGAACGCCTGGTGCCCAAACAAAAATTGCTCGTTCAAATTACAAAGGAACCGACCGGTCACAAAGGTCCGCGTGTTTCCACCGCCATCAGTTTGCCCGGACGTTTTCTTGTTCTCGTGCCAGAAGAGCGCGGCGTTTCAATTTCCCGCCGCATTTCCGAAGCAAGAGAAAGAGCCCGCCTCAAAGCCACGGTCAACTTGATGAAGCCGCCCGGTGTCGGTCTAATCATTAGAACCGAAGCCAAAGGTCAAAACGAAAGCGAATTGTTCGACGATTTCGAACTGCTCTGGGACAGATGGCAAACCGTCGTCTCCGAAGCAGAAGCGGCAATTGGCCCGGCCCTTATTTACCGCGATCAGGACCTGCTCTACCGCGTCATTCGCGATGCCTACTCGCATGACGTGCAAGAAATCATTGTCGATTCGCAGGATGGTCAAAAGCGGGCCGCCGAATATCTGGAAGGCTGGGCGAGCAGACAAACCAAAGTTCTGGCTCATGCAGGCGATAGCAGCTTGCTCGTCTCCAAGGGCATCGACAGAGAAATCGAAGCGGCGCTTTCTGACAGAGTGGAACTGCCTTCCGGCGGTCACCTGAATATCCAGCCGACTGAAGCTCTGACTGTTATCGACGTCAACTCGGGGCGCTTCACGTCATCGAGAACACAAGCGGAGACAGTCAGGCGGACAAATCTGGAAGCCGCGCAAGAAATCTCGAGACAGCTGAGACTGCGCAATATTGGTGGCATGGTCATCGTCGACTTTATCGATATGGACAGCCGCAAAGACCAGCAGCAAGTGTTGGAGATCTTCCAGCGCGCCCTGGAAGAAGACCGCGCCAAGCCGCAAATAGGACAATTGTCAGACCTTGGATTGGTCGAGCTGACACGCAGAAGACAGGGTCAGAGCTTGAGAGAACTTTTCACGGTGCACTGCACGCACTGCCACGGCATCGGCGTCACGCCGACGCTCGAAATTGGACACGGCTCGAACAAAACGGTGATTGCCTTTCGCCCCGCCGAAGAAGACACCTCAAAATCCAGCCGTCAAAATCAAAGGCGCAATGCCTCGCAAAACAGAGGCGGCTCTGTACTTCGCGCCGCCACAGCCATGGGTGGACGCGTAGTTCCGACCGTGGACGTTGAAGAAGAAACGGAGAGCTTCGATGATGCGATGCCGTTTGTGCCCGAAGAGATTCTCGATCAAGTGCCTGATGACCTTCTCGACGATAAGCACAGTAAACAGGCTCTCAAGCACGGCGCTTTCAATCGCGTCGAAGAAGACGACGATGAAGGTGCAGAAGAAGCCGATGTAGTGGAAAGCGACGAAGTGGTCGAATTGCACACTGAAAATTTCGCGCCGCCATCTTCTCTCATCGAAGAAAGTCTGGTTGAAGACGACAGCCCATTCCACGAACTCGACGAGAGCATCTCAGCTGTCGAGCGCGTTTTCAACGAGATGGGTGAATCATCCTCATCCACAGACGATGAAGACGGCGATCACGAAGAGACTGAAACCATCATCGTTATCGACACCGAGGCCGACAGACCGGTCTTGACCGAGCACTCTGATTCGCTCATTGAAGAAAGCGATGAAGGCTTCGACGGTGGACAATCGTCTCATCATGACGATAAGGTCGAAGAGGAGGAAGAAGAGCCGGCGACGGAAATCGACCCGATTACCGGAGTCTACAGGCTGAAGCCCAAAGCCAAGCCTGAAGAAGAGCGCGAGGAGCAAGCGCATCTGCACAGCGAAGCCCAGCCTTCTCATACCTCTCCAACCGGTCATACTTCGGACTACAATAACGGCGGCGAAGAAAGTGCTTTTCAAAGCGCATTCACGAACAGCAACTTCAACTATGACAAACCGTTCGAATCATCTTCTTACGGGCAGTCTGCTGACGAAGGCAGCCACGAAAGTGAATCTTCCGAAGGCGAGTACACCCAGTTGACGCTGGCCGCACCGTCCTCGGATGAACACTACGAGCAGGATAATTCCGAACAGCAAGACTAACAGGAGCTCTTGTAAGGAGCGGGTGCACAAAAAGTGCACCCGCTTTTTGCTGGGACCTTGCGCGTGTTTTTTCAAGCTTTCCTTCTCAAGAATGCAACTGTAGAATTTCAAGCCAACAGCAGCCTGAAATATTTCTGCCGTCCGCAAATGACGGTGCCGATGAGAAAAAATAGTTTTTACTATGCTTTGCGCGCCATGCTCAAGCTGAATCCGAAGCGCACCGCCGATGATGTCATTTCGGGCGGAAGAATACTTGCCTCCACGCTTGAACTGGGATCATTGCGCAAGAGCTCATAGACAAACTGTTTGTCCTGGGTGAATTTTTGATCTTCGACGTAAAAGGCACCGCAGAACTGGCCTTTGTAAATAAATACGAGGCACGTGGCCATCGTCTGCTTGAGCGAAATCGCCAGACAAGCTGTTTGCCCCTTGCTCTCGAACCAACTGCAAATGTAGTCCATGTAGGAGCGCGCATCATAATCATCGGAGCGTGTAACAGGATAGCCGAGGAAAAGCGCCGACATCGCCAGGGTGACATTTTCAGGCAGGTCATAAATCATCACCTTTGTCTCGGGCAAAGACAAATCGGTGAGCATAGTCTGCAGTGATTGCTCGGTGGGCAATGTGTCGGGCATGGATTTGCAGCCGTATATGCATCCCACGGCCCTTCCGCGATAAAGCAGCATGGCAGCCCGCGAGAGGCGGTCTTCCGAGGAGGCTTTGACGCAGCCTGTGCGCATACCGCCTTCCAGATCGGTAATCAGCCATTCCAGGTCATAATCGGCGATTTTGAATTGGTTTAGGCTGTCCACATGAATGGGCGGCAAGATGAGATCGATGGCTCGTTTTAGATGGAATTTGCGAGTTGGTTGCTGAGAGGCCCAGATGCTAAAAGCTTGATCGGCATCCGGCCCGCCTGGTTGCGGCGCCTGACCGGGTTCGGGGGACTGGGTGATACTGTCGAGATGCTCTTCCCACTTGACTGTTTGAGTGCTTGGTGCGCCCTGAACTGCCTGATTGCTTGTTGAAAAGCGCGCCGACAGGAGAATTCGGTTGTTGTGGACACAAACGAAAGTGGCTAGGACTTCGTCTCCCAGGCGCAGGCGCTCCTGCGTGGGAAGGAAGCCGGGCAGATTGTCCTTCGGGATGAGCACGGCATAGCCGCCCGGCTCAGCATTCATGATCCTGCAGACCACGTTTTGACCAGGCTTGTATCCAGAGAGTTTCCAGGGATTGAGTGGCTTGCTCATTTAGAGCCTATGCTTCCTTTGCTTACGGCATCGTGCCCACCACACTCGTTCCTCAGACGAGAGGTTTCCAGTCTTATCTTACAGGACAACCGCGCCAAATGGAGCTTTGCAGGCATCAGCGCTTCAAGGAGAAGAGCGCCTGCTGACATAACTCCAGAGTCTCTGTACCACATTTAACGAGCTTTCCTTACTATTTACCTCTTCATGACAGGGCGAGCTGGAGGAGCCCACAGCTTTTAAACAACTGAAGCAACTGGCACCGCAACTGTCTGTTTCGGGCAATTGCCCATTGCAACGGGCGCAATTTCGGGTCAGGAGCCCGCCCACAGGAACCTCGACGGCAAGGTTGCAATGAGGACAAGAAATTTCCTTTTTCAAGGCGGTGACCGGAATAGATGGATATTCGGTCTTTTTCGATGTTTCTCTATCAGACATATTCGACTTCAATGGCCTCGGCAAGAGCCCGCCCGATTGCTATCTCCAGATGATTGCGAACAATGATTACCGGACCGCCTTTGATGCTCTTCTCAACCGTCAGTTCCGCCCCTGCCGAAATGCCGAAACGCAACGC
>JAYRNY010000227.1:0-2955 GCA_041911975.1 bacterium
CCAACAAATTCCGACCAAAGATATTTACGAGGTCATGTACGAGCAGGCTCGGGAGAATCAGCCGCGTGACGTGGAGCAGCTTTTTGTCTCGCCCAACACGAATTTGACGTATAGCCTAAGCTGCAAATTCGAAGGCGGAAAGCATCATCCGCTCTGGACTTTACTCGAAGACGACGGCACAGAAGCCCAGATGCTCTGGCAGCAGGAGTCAGGCGACTTTGCCCTGATAGATGACATGGTCTGCATGTCGGCACAGAGCACGCGCGCGATGGACCGCTCCAAAACCGGCATGCCCGCCGTGGATCTTTCTAGTGCCGGAGCCGGCTCGCTCAATCCGCAACCACCTTCTTTTCAACAGCCATCCAGCGGTTTTGCCGGCGGCTACGGCGGCGCCGAGGCCTTTTCAGGCAATCCAGCGGTGAATCCTGCCGATTTGCAAGGATATACAGGCACTCAGCCGAATACGTCCGGCGCCTTCAACCCGACTGCATCATCCGGAAATATGTCGACATTCCAACACACCCAGGCCGGTGGAACAGACTATCTCGGCGACAAGATGCCCTCTCAATCCCAGCATGGACCGCGCTTTCAGGATTCGGGTCCGCAGCTGGAAACAAAATCTTTTGAAGGCGATTTGTCGAGCACTCAGATCTCCACTCTCGTCAATTCTCTTTCAAACGACGGTTTGACCGGGCGCCTGGAGATACTGGGAGACGAAAGTGTAGGCGAAATCTATTTCCTCAACGGCGTTGCCATGTACGCGCACGTTGCCGGAATTCTCGGCGACAGTGCCGTCAGAGAATTGATTACCTGGCGCAAAGGCACCTTCGCCTTTTTCCCGGACGAAAAAACCGAAGTAAGAAACGTATTGAAACCGCTTATGGATACTGTCATGGAGGGCATTGCGCTCCTCGACAAGAAGAAACACCTTGAGCGCATGGGACTGACCACGGACGCGTATCTGGTTAAGAAAACCCGCAATCTGGGCGACACTGAAGTGCGCCTGATGCTGTCCAAAGGCGAGCCAATCAATATGGACCTGCAGTTGGCGGTGTTCAAAACGATCGGCCACAAGTATTCGCTCAATGACCTCTTGCGCGATAAGCCGATGGAATCAGCGGACTGGATTCCTATAGTGTTCAATTTCCTTACCTGCGAGCTGATCGAAATCAAGCCGCCGGATGCAGTAAAAGTAGGTGCACTGGATTTTCTAGGCGACGGCAAGAAAGAAGTTGACAAACTTCTCGAAAGCATGCTCCGCGAAGAGACAGGCGTGCTGAGCTATTCGGCATTCCTGCTTTACTTGCAGCACGAGTTTTACCGTTTTGAAGCATATGGTTGGCCGATGTCTTTGATCCTCTTCGAGATGAATCGAAAGAAGGAATACGATACAAATCAAAAGCGCGGCGACTTGCAAACGATGTTTGATGTGCTGCCACCATCTGCAGTGCAGAACGCAGCCAAGCGAATAGAGATGGTGAAGCGACCGCTCGACATTCTCGGACACTACGAGATGCTCGAATACGCACTGCTTCTGCCCAATACTCGCACGGCGTCGGCGGCTTATGTCGCCAACCGTATTCTGCAAACGCTGACGGTGACGCCCCTGATAAAAAATCTGGACAAAAAGAGCCTCAAGCTGGCTTTTGGCGTAGCCAATTTGCCAGCCGACGGAGACTCCGTTCAGCAGTTGCTTGCCGCCGCCCGCAAGGCTAAAGACAGGGCAGTGGAAGCCAACTTCCCTTTGATCATATCCAAGAGCTACAAGTAGTTCCAGATTAGAAACATAGCCATGTCGGAAGATCACATAGCATTCAATTTCTCGGACGGACAGGACCTCTCTCCGGAAAATGCGGGCACGCTGCCAATCAAAATAGGAGAGCTTCTGGTCGAATCGACAATGATCGACCAGGAGACTCTGGATAGTTGCATGGCTCTGGCCGTCAAAATGCATGTCCCCCTGGGCAGAATTCTCTCTATGGAAGGGCATCTATCAGAGGAGCTGCTTGCCACAGCGCTGGAAGTTCTGGATCTGATCAAGCAGAACGTCTTGAGCGTAACAAACGGCGTCACTGTTCTAAAACTCATAAAACAGCAAGCACTGACAATTGAAGAGGCAATGGGCAGAGTCAATGCCCTGCCCACCGCTGCAGGCGTCAAAGCCAGCCGCCTGGGCGACTTGCTGCGAGAGTCGGCAGCGGCACAACAAAAGCAGATTGAAAAAGCCCTTGTAGACGGTATCAATGCCTCGCTTCCTCTGGGACAGGTCCTGCTCAACCGTGGAATCATCACTCTTGACTTGCTGAATGCGGCTCTTCTGGGTTTGCGCATTATCAGGGACGGTTTAGCAACTCGCAGCCAGGTGCTGCAAGCACTCAGAGCCGCCCGCCTGCGCCGGCTGCCTTTGCTGCAGCCGCTAATGGAAATGGGCGCTATTGAAGAAGACCCTTATCCGTACAATGACATTGGATACCTGATGTATCTGTCCGGTTTGATAAACGAAAGAGAACTCATTTCGGCGCGCGAAATAGAGGTTACCGAAGACAAGACAGTCGATCAAGCCCTGATTTCTTGTGGTTTCTGCTCCGAAAAAAGCGTTACGGCTCTCAGCGAATTGCTCAACATGCTCATGGAAGGGGCATTGCAAGAAGAGCAAGCCATTCAATTGACGAAAAAATTGGAAGCCGTAGACTGGGATATTCCTCAAGTGCTGCAAACTCTCGAGGAGGAGGAGGAAGAGTACTACGAAGACGAATTGGAAGTCGGTGAATTGCTGAAGGTGACAGGCTGCATTCACCCTGAAGACCTGGAAACAGCAACCCAAAAATCTCTGAAGAAGCGCCAGTCGCTTGCTGCTTCTCTAGTCGAATCAGGCTTCATGACACAGATGACGCTAGACGGTGCCAATACTTTAAAATCGCTCGTCGAGCAGCGAGTTCTCGATCTCGAACAAGC
>JAYRNY010000228.1:0-5396 GCA_041911975.1 bacterium
GTCGAAGGACGGAGACTGACGTAGAATGAGCCTATCTCGGCGCACATTTTTACGGGGTCTTGCGGGCATGACCGGGGCGCTTATGGCGCCCGGACTGACCGGCTGTGCAAGAGGCAGGCGAAGGGATGGCGAAGGCAATGCGCTGAACATATACAGTTGGGCCGATTACGTGCATCCGGACACGATTCCCGGATTTGAGAAGCGCACTGGCGTGCGAGTCATATACGATACGTTTGCCTCTAATGAAGCGCTTCTTGCAAAGCTGCAAGCGGGTGCTTCAGACTACGATATTGTCGTACCGACCGGCTACATGCTGCACCAACTGGTAAAGCTGAATTTGCTCAGGAAGTTGGACCACTCGAAAATTCCCAATTTGAAGAACATCATGAACCGCTTTCATCATGCCGCTCATGACCCTGGGCTACAGTACTCGGTACCTTATACCTGGGGAACTACTGGTATTGGATACAATACCACCGCCATAAAGAATTCCATGACCATCAGCGATGCCGATTTGCAAATGCCTCAACTGGCATTGATTAAGACCCCCGGCGACTGGGATGTCTTCTGGGATAAGAGGATGGCAAATAGAATCACGCTCCTGGAAGATGCCAGAGAAGTGATCGGTATGGCTCTCAAAAGACGCGGATATTCATTCAACACAACCGATGAGAAATTGATCCGCAAGGCAACAAACGATTTGAAAGAGCAAAAGCCGCTCACGATGTGCTATTCGTCCGACCAGATTATTACTCAGCTGGTCAGCGGTGACTGCTGGTTGGCGCTTGTCTATAGCGGAGATGCTTATCAGGCAATGAAGCAAAACGCCGATGTCGGTTATGCGATTCCGGTCAGCGGCTGTTCCATATGGCTGGACAGCATGTGCATTCCGGTTACGGCGCCAAATCCTGAAAGAGCATATGAGTGGATAAACTACATTCTGGAGCCAGAAGTCGGCGCAGCAATCGCCAACTATACTCGCTACGCCACGCCCAATACTCTTGCTCATTCACTTGTGAGTGAAGACTTGAGAAAGGATAAGATTCTCTATCCCAACGAGAGTATCCTGGCGCGTTGTGAAGAAATTGGCGACGTCGGCCAAGCGCTTTTCACCTACGACCGCATGTGGACCGAATTGAAGTGCACATAGGCAGGCTGGTGGTGCTTTGCTTGCGCTCAATTATATTCATGCCAAAAGCAAAAAAATAAGGGCGCATGCAATGCGCCCCTACAAATTTTCTGAGTAGTCTGGCTTATTACGAGCCTTTTCCTACCATCTTCTTGGCGCCATTGCCCATAGCCTTGAGGCCTTTACCAACGGCTTTGAACGGCCAAACGATTGCAGCGCCTACTTTCTTGCCGGCTTCTTTGATTTTGCTATCTTCTGCTTGTGCAGCGCTAGCGGTAAAACTGCAAATGGCGATCATCAGACCGACTGCCAAACTCTTCTTCATGGGATACTCCTTAACTGTTCCTGCGCGTATGGAACGTGACTTGCCACGTTGCCCTTTATAGCACAATTTTGAAGCTTAGTGCTTTGGGCAATATTCAAATATCCGCAGACAGGCGCTTATGTTCAGAGATTTTGCATCCACATAACATTGCCGTGATATACGCCCGGAATCAAGTCCTGTCATGAACTGCCGGGCTGTATGAATCAAGAATGCGCATTGCTTCATCTTCCAAGTTCTTAGCCTCGGTGCTCTCTCCTTTCTCATTCAGCAATTCCGCATAGGCGGTCAGTGTTTGCGCAAGCAGCGGCGGATAGGATGCATGCCGCCTTATCGACAGTGAAAGCTTGTAAAGATTCTCTGCTTCATCCAGTCGTCTTTCGCGGTGGAGCAGTTTTGCCAGTGAATGAGCTGTAGTAGCGACAGTCGGATGCTGGTCGCCAAGCACACTCTGACGGAGTGCCAGAGCCTTCTTATAGATATGTTCGGCTTCTTTGAACATTCCTTGTGCTGCGTACAGGTCAGCCAGCAAATGCAAACTCTGGCTTACAAAAGGGTGATACGGCCACAATTCCCACGTTTCGCTCAAAAGTGCGTATCTGAACAACACTTGCGCATCTTCCAGGCGTCCCTGGCGATAATGCTGGCGAGAAAGGAAAAACAAGCTGTGGCTGATATCTTGAAAGCTTTCCAGATATTCGAGGCGGGCCGCCCCTTTCATTTGTCTTTCGCATTCGGCGAAAAACAGATTTGCATCATCTTCTTTGCCTTGTTGTTTGCAAATCAGGCAGAGAGCCATCAGGCAGAATGCCGTGTATTCGTGTTCTGCACCCAGTGTCTTTTTGTATATTTCCAGCGAATCTCTGACGAGAATTTCTGCATCAGGGAATCTGCCCCATGCATAGTACAAGCCGGCCAAAAAATTCTTTTGTGTTGCCAGGTCGAGAATCTTTTCGGCGGGTAGTTTTTCCGTGATCAATATTGTTCTGATATAGACCGGCTCTGCTTCTTTGAACTTGTCCTGAATGCGGTAAAGAACGGCCAGGTTGTGCAGTTGTGGTACCAAAAGTAGTGACTTAGTACCTTCTTTTTTTTCAGTAATAGCAATTGCCCGCAAATAACATTCTTCGGCCTCGCAATAATTGCCCGTGCTGTGAAATGCATAAGCAAGCTGATCGAGGAGAGCAACCAGTTGCGGATCGTCTTTTCCCAGGCGAGTTTCAGCCGATTGCAGGGCTTTTCTGCAGTCTTCTTCGTTCGGCGTATGGTTTAGCGCTTGCATTGTTCAATTTTCTCAATGCCACCGCAGGCGAGGGCATAAATTCTAAGTGTGCGCGACGACAAATCGGCTTCCGGAATCCAAGGTTTTAAATTCGTCTATTATCCAGCCGTTCAAAAGTTCTTTCAGTTCATCGTCCGGGAAGTAGCGCAGCATCATGCCTTTTCGTGATTTGTCCGTATAGACCTGAGTGCCGTCTTCCAGTTTGAAATACTCGCCGGGTCCTGTACCTACTTTGTCGAAGCATCCGACAAAAGTGCCGCCCTTCACGAGCACCGACTTCAGCCTGGCCATGGCCACAAGCGCAAGAGAAAGAGGCAGATGCTCGATGATCGAATTGGCAACCACGGCATCGAAGCTATTGTCCGGGTAGGGAAGATCGCCCAGATCGCCGGCATCGAACTCGATCTCTAGATTTTCCATCTCAGCCCATTGCCGCCCCAGATCCAGCGCATGATCGGCAACGTCAATGCCCGTAACCTTGAATCCTTCTCGTGAAAGATAGACAGACAGCCAGCCTGAGCCGCAGCCTAAGTCTAGGATTCTTGAAGCCGAGGCTGCGTGCAGGCGCTCGGGAATCCACGGCAAATACTCAAGCTCCGGCATTTTCGTGTAAGGCTTGGTGCACATATTCCAGGCCTGGTGCCAGAAATCAATATTTTGCCGATAGACGTCCGAGGCGCGCAGTTCGCTCGCTTTGGCGGGTGCCTCATCAATAGTCGCTTTATCTACTGTCATACTGCGGTTAGGTCTTTGACGCTTTTGAAGTCAAGTAAGCGGGATGCTCGTTTTCAGCCTGATCTGCCGCCGATAACATCACTTCTGCTGCTTAGTAGGCGAATACGGAATTCGAGATCCTAACATGTAAGCAGCAAAGACAAGGCTTTTCCGGGTGGGAATGCTAAATTCCGGAAAGATTAATTGGATCCGGATTTGGGTATTAGTAATATGGCGGGGCTTTAGTCTTTAATTAGACGACCCCTATTGGCAAATGGTGGGCGACGATGGCGGAGCCTGGCGGTTCACAACTGCAGATGATGTTGGTTCAGCAAGCTGGGCCGGGCGCTTTGCCGCTTAGCATCCTGTCGCCTCAAGAATTCTTGCCGTTTATTCGTGATGTCGAGCAGTTGGCGGTAGCCGAGAAGCTCGCCCCCGTTCTTGTTTACTGGTCGCGCCGCTCGGCGGCCTGGCTCCTGCCCACCGGACCCAGGTTCAAAGAGCTTATGCGTGACGCTTTTTGCGTTTCCATCTTTTCGGAAGATCGCCAGGATACGCCCGATGAATGGTGTTTTCTCATCGAAAGCCGCGGTTTGTGCCTGATTCTCTACGCGCAACAAGCCCTGGAGTCTCCCCAGGGCGAGAAGTATCAGTGCTCAGGCTCCATGAATGCGCAGATTGTCCGGCAGGCATTCAACCGGCTCCTGCCTGCCTGGCAGGCTATCGAGCTGGGCGAGAGCAACCGCCTGGAAGATGCGCGCGTCAACCTGGGTCCCTGCGGCAGTGCCAATCATTTTGTGGACAAGATTCGCAACCTGTGGCCGGTCGTTAAATCGCCAATCCAGCAGAATTTGATTCTCAAGCCGCAAGACGTGCCGCAGCAGCCGCCCATTATCGTCGACCACGGCAAGGTCAGTCCGATCGCCATGGAAGCGAGCGGTTTTGCCGGCGCCGGAGCGGTTGTGGCTCCGCCCCGTCCATTGCCCGCGCAACAGCCAGGAATTGCGCCACCACCTGCGATGCCTGGTGTGGGAACAGGCGGTGATGGCGGTCAAAACACCGATCAGCAAAAATTGCAGCAAGTAAGAACGCAGCCCCTGCCCAAGCCTTCGGCCTTCGAGCTGCCCAAGCCGAAGCAGCTGCAGGATCAGGAGTACTTGAACGCCGCCGAGTCGGAATTTGAAACGACTGGTGAATTGACTGAAAGGTTAAATGCCCTCGGTCAAGACGGACAGATGCCGCGCCCTTCCGCTTTGCGCGGGCTGAGGCAGACCCTGGCGGATGAAAATCAGGCGCCAGCCGAAGACGTCATCATTCCGGTTCCTGCGCAGGCGATCATCAGCGACATTATCGGACAGCTCCGCCATTCCAGCGACCTCACTTCAATTCTCCAGTATGCGATTGAAACTCTCACTCAAGTTGTGCAAGCAGAAAGAGGATTGATCTGGCAGGTGGTCGGCGATCAGCTCGCCGTAACCAACGAGTTCGCCACCAGCGGTCACACCTGCTTTGTTGGCAACCAGCTCGGCTCGCAGGAGTCTACCGCCATCGTTCTGGAGT
Source organism: bacterium (assembly GCA_041911975.1). Classification (GTDB taxonomy): domain Bacteria; phylum Cyanobacteriota; class Vampirovibrionia; order Obscuribacterales; family Obscuribacteraceae; genus QKMZ01. Next base: position 5,008 of record JAYRNY010000228.1, read on the forward strand.
TTCTCTCGCGCTTCCCCGATGAATCGGGAGCAGGCGTTATCAGCATTCCTGATACTTCGCACGACACCAATTTGCACAAGATGTCTCCGACTCTTTCTTCCCTTATCGAGTTGGGTGAAGTAAGAGGCCGACTCATGGTTCAGCTGCGTTCGCGCGGCATCTTCTCAGGATTCCTGGAATTGCAGCAGTGCAGCGGACCACGTGAGTGGAGCCGGCATGATGCGGTAATTTTGCAAAGCGTCGCCGAAATGCTTTCGGTCGTAGTTCAACAATCTTTCGACCAAAGCAAAATCGAGATGGACGCGCGCGAAATGAAACTGATCAATGAGATCGCCAGTTTGTTCCGCGATTCTCGTGGTCAATCAACAGAAGAGTCTCTAGTCAAATCA
>JAYRNY010000229.1:0-7303 GCA_041911975.1 bacterium
AATCTTCGCTCCCGGAACGGCATTTCCCGATTGCATCTGGGTGATAGCTCCTTCGCCGCCTTCGAGTTGCGCTTTCCAATCCATGATTTACTCCTTTGGTGGCACTATATATGGTGCCACGAGAATTCGCCTTCCAGATTTCCGAAGTTTGGATACGACTGTGAGTTCGTAATTGGATACGAAAACTCAGAAAGGAGCTAATGGTAGCATGTCTGGACGATAACACACGAAAGCCCGTTGGAGCGTCCGTTTGCGTCTCCGGCGCTTTCCCACCCTCAGTGTGGCGAGTCCCGCCGCCGGGCTGCCCGCGATTCGGATTCCGACTGCTGCTGCGCAACAGTTGCAGCAGCAGTCGAATCCATGGATTTACTTACTTGCTTGTCTTCGCTGCTTCTTTGGCTGCTTCGTTGCTGTGTTCTTGTGCTTTTACTGCATGTCCGTGAGCAACATGAGCATGATGCGATGCCTTCTCGACATTGCCTTCTTTGTGCGCTTTTGCAGCTTCTCTGTGCTGTTGTGCAGCTGCTTCATGATGCTCTGCGGCTTTTTCATGATGATCCGCAGCAGTTTGAGCCATGCAAGCAGCAGCACCGGTCAAAAGATATGTGGCACCAGTAATCAAAGCCAATTTGGTTTTCATGGAATACTCCTTTCGTGACGGAAACGGCAGTATTCTAAACACCAATACTCGGTTATTTGTGGTCTTGTAGCGTAATAACAAAGCTGCATACTCAATCTTGACGCCTTCTTTATAGAAAGTGCGATGTTGTTGATTGGCAAGAAGTGAATTTACGCGTGCTTCACGCGATCATGATTGAGGACTTGGCTTGCTTCGTCGTAGAAGTAGAAAGGCAATAATGGCGGCGGCCAGTAAGCTGCTCAGGGAGATAGCGATGCCGTTATTAAGCAGCGAAGGTGAAAACTCGAATTTGACCATGTGCTCACCAGGCGAAACGACTACTGCGCGAATTACATAGTCGACATTGCGTATGCCTGTTTCCTTGCCGTCGATAGAGGCTTTCCAGCCCGGATACCAGCTGTCGGCAGTGACAAGAAATGCACCATTTTCAGTTTTGACCTTGACGGTCATCTGGTTTTCACGCAGCTCCGTTATTTGAGCACTGTCATAAGCATTTTCTTTGAACGGCAGGTCGCTTTCTTCCTCTATCAAGACTTTCTCTTTTAGATCAATCTCCTTTTCTTTGACCCTACCTGTTTGTACAACGTTTACGGCGTCCTTTTCCAGAACCGTCTGAGTACCGTGTACCAGCCATGCTCTAGGCATTGCTCTCAGGTTTTCATATATAAGAGCATCGCCTGCTTCTTTGACAAAACGCCAGCGCGGTCCAGTCGGCGCGGGAAAGCGGCTGTCTTTCTTGGGCAGGAGAATGTATTTGACTGCAAGAATATCGAGCGTGTAGTCACCGTCTTTCGCCCAGGTGCTGTCCACCAAAAATCCGCCTTCTTTCATATTCAACAAATTCGAAATACGCAGAGGCAGCAGATTTTCATACCCGGAGGCATTTTCCACTCCCCAGAGCATTGATAGGTTCACAGGAAGTTCATCGCGGCTGCCGGAATTGCCCCGCAAGCTGAGAATACGCTGATGTGTTTTGGCTGCTTCTGCGTTCAGCCATGCTGCATGTTCCGGCGGATTCACAGATGTTGAAAGCGGTGAGGAAACAGCGTATTCGCTGCCCAGAGCTACAGTGGCAAAGTCAATGACAAAAAAAAAGACAAAAGCGTGCCATTGCAATTGTGGTCGTTTTAAACACAAGAAATAGAGAATGGAACCCAACACAAATAGAATGATTGGAATTCCCAGGGCTGGATTTGTCCATGGATAAAGGCCGAAAACGCCTGATGCCGTGTCGCGCACGCGCTCTTGTGATGCCCCGGCAGTCAATACGGCAAATACAGCGGCAATGATAAAGAAACCTACAAACAACGCATGGGCTCGGAATGCAAGCTTCTCGGGTATTTGAGAATTTTTCAACGCCGCAAGACCGAAAGCCGACAAACAGCTTACTGCCATGCTGATTTCCAGAAAGTGCCGGGTCGGGATGCGGAAGCGGTTGTAGCAGTGAAGCTGATAAGCCAATTGCGATAGAGGACCGACGTCGCCAAACAGGAGGATAAAGAAAACGACTAGCACCGCGAGCCAGAAGAGGGCGACTTTGTTTTTCCTTTGTGCGAAAACACCCAGCGGGAAAAGCAGGAATGAGAACAAGCCAAAGTAGCCCAGAACGCTTTGAAGGTTGTACGGGCCAAAGTAATTGCACCCGTAGGGTGAATCTTTGAAGCTGCCGAAAGCGAATGGAAAAACTTGATTGATGAGACTGACCGGCAGCAGGGCGTATTCGCAAAATAGCTTGTATGTCATATTCCAGCGCCAGGAGAAGCTTCCCAGCTCTGCTCCCGGGAGGATAATGATGGTTGCAATACCGACTGCCAATCCAAGGGCAAGAAGATTCAATCCGGCAAAAAACATTCGATTCTTCTTTTCAGCTTGCCACGTCTCCGCGAGTACATAGGCGCCAAGCAATGCCAGCCCGTAGCAAAACATCTGTGGGTGCCCGGCAAAGCACAGAAGTGCTGATGCTCCTACGGTAAGGCAGAACCATTGAGCCAGACGTTTTTTACCCTGCTCCAGATCGATGCGGAAGCCCCTGATAGACCAGAGCCCCAGCGTCAGCCATATCGCAGAGTGGACTATTGTCGTGTGTCTTAAGTTAGATAGGAGGAATCCATTGAACGCAAAGATACAGCCTGCTATAAGGGCTGCGGTCCAACAGTTTGTCAGCGAGTAGGCATAGAGTGCGGCGAAAAAGCCTGCCAGTGCATAGGCCGTCATTATGTAGATGTTCCACCCCTGAGGCACCAGGGATAGTATCTGCTTAAGCGGATAGAATGTTTGTGATTGAGGATCTGCATACCATGGAAAGCCGCATAATATCTGGTTTGTCCAGAAGTGGGTCCCGATTTGAAATGCAGGCAAATATTGGATTAACGCATCACCCGGCGCTAGAAGTTTTCCTTGAAAAACTATCGGCAAGAAAAACGAGCACGAGATGATGGCGAAGATGACAGCGGCATACTGAGGCGGATTGCTTTTGAACTTGTCGACTAGAAAGCTCATGTCGTCTGGTCCCGCCGAGTTCGACAGATGTAAAATCCTGCAGCCAGTAAGATCAAATTTGCCACCGTGTGATACCAGAGAGTGAGCACCGACATTTTCATCTCACCGAATTTGAAATGCAAAAAGCATATATCCGCTCCCATAATCAGCCAGCCTAGAACCGGCCAGCAGATAAGAATGGTAAACCAGACCTTGCCTGCGGTTGTCCTGGACCACTCAGTCTGCCGATAGGCAAGAGTGCAGACAAGCGCAACGGAGAGCATTACGGCGTCATACATATGGACATGGGGCGCGAAAAGCAATCCGCAAATGACCGAGCAGGCAATTGCCCAATCGAGATTTTCCGGTGCTTTTTTGTCAACGTAGTAAAACAGATATGCACTGCAGGCCAGTCCAATGGCAAAAAGCGGCAGCGACAGAAGCAAGGTTTCAATCGGCAGAAAGCAGCTCAGCAAACCACGCAGGCAGATCATAGATACTTGATTGACTGTTTCGAAATAAACCGGATTTTGCTCCGCGGCTCGCATCCAAAATAAGTACTTCGTGATGTTTTCTACGCCCATCAGCAAGGTGGCTGTTCCTAGCAAGAGAAATTCGAACAAAGCTGCAAAACCGAGCGCTCGCCAGCGTTTCATTACCAGCAAAGCCATGAACATAAATGGTGTGTACTGAAATTTGAAAGTCGAAATGGCGAGAAAAAGTCCTGTGAGCAAATCACGTTTTGATTTGAATGCCCACCAGAAGCAGGCGATGATCGCCGTGATGAAAAACATGTTCTGCCCGAGGACAAGCCCACGAGCCGAAGATAATGAGGAGATCGCTCCCAGTGCGATGGCCACCACGACCATCACTTTCTTATCGAATTTGCCGGAGGCAAGGAGGAAGAGCGCGGCAAAGAGCGCGATCGAGCCAAGAACATTCCAAACCGCATGAGCTGCGTCAATCGGCAACAGCGTGAGAAAAACAACAAATGGCGCAGCCGTCGGTGGATAAGTAATGAGCGTGTAGCTCGTGCGTGTCGGTTGTCCGAGAAACTTATCGAAGACAGCTTGCTCGGCTGTGTGATCGTAAATCTTGCCGCCCCCGGCGCCGTTTATCAGCTTGGCGAACAAGTAGTAACGCAGAAAGTCCGGATAATTGGTCGTAGCCGGCTGACTCATGCCCTGCCACCAGACAATGGAAGCAAGGATAAGAAGGACGCACGCATATAGAACGAATAAGGCTTTTCCTGACTGAAAACTCTTGATTCGCTGCATCAATAAAATCCGGGCATTTCCGACTGGCTTCAGACACCAGCATTTTAATCGGTCGGCAGGCGAACGTCACCCTCGGATCCCGGAGCTGATTGCAGACTCCAAGAGGTGAGTTGGGCGACTAACCGAGGAGTTGCACAGATAATCAAGTGGGCGCCAACCTGTGGGTTTTAGGGAATTGTCTGTCAGATCCACTGATTATAGGTTCACTGGGTTATACTCAGCACTTCGCTGATAGAGATTGAATTGGTTCGTACAGGTTAGTGTGAAAATCATTCACGCCTGGTCAAGCTCAAGGAGTCGGTTGCGAAAAATGCTGACGTTTAAGAAGGCAGCCGCTTATCTGCTGGCTCTCAGCCTGAGCGCTTGCTCATTTGGCCCGAAAGTTGTTGTTTCACCAGAAGACAAAGAAGCAATAATGAGGCCGACTGAAAGAGTCTCTGACGATACCTCAGATTACTTTCGTAAGGCGTACAAAGAAAACTCCAAACTGCTCTCTGAAAAGAAATATGATGAGCTGGAAAAGATCGCTGAGTCTTTGCGCAAGAGCAAAGAACAGTTTACATCCGGCCGTTGGAAGCTGGATTACTTTTACGATGCATTTTCCGACAAGCCGAACAGTCTCGGCAAGTTCAAAGAGTATGACTATCAGTACACGCAGAAAATGTTGGAGGATTGGTGCGTCAAAAAGCCCAATGCCGTAACACCGAAAATCGCGCTGGCAGGGCTTTATCAAGACTATGCCTGGTTCGCGCGAGGCGGCGGCTACGCTGACACTGTGTCTGACGAAGCCTGGAAGTTGATGCGTGAGCGCAATAAGAAGGCCTATGAGATACTCAGTGCTTTGAGAGTCAATCCGAAAAAAGATCCGCGCATCTACAACCAGCTCCTGCTGATTGCAAAAGACGAGAGTTTTGACAAGAAGAAGTACGCTGAAATTTTTGACGAGTCTGTAAAGCTTTTTCCCGACTATAAGACTTCCTACTTCACGAAAGTGTTGGATCTGCAGCCACGATGGGGTGGAGGAGAGGGAGAGTTTGAAGCGTTCATCAAGGATGTCGCGGATCAGAAAGGCGGCGTTGAAGGAGACAAGTTCTACGCGCAGCTAGTCTGGGCTGTCTTGTATACGCATTGGTATCTAAACAGCAACATCTTCCGCGAATTCCATTTAGACTATCATCGTCTCAAAAACGGCATGCTGGCAATGCGCGCCAAAGCTCCGCAGGACGTTGATCTTCTAAGTGCATACTGCTTCAGTGCAGTACAAGCCGGCGACTATAAGGAAGCCGCGAAATTGTTCAAAGAGCTTGGCGGACGCGTAGATGGAAACATCTGGTGGGACGAGAAAGCGTTCGCTTATTGGCGCGATTCTCTGTTCAAATAGGCGTGCGAATGCCTATCATTGCTGCTGCAATCCAAACAGACGTCCATGTGGTGCGCTAACGTGGCAGCCCATGCATGTTTGCACACGACCTGCCGAAGTAACGGTTTTGCCGTCAGGCATGACTGTTCCATAGACCCAGCCGTCGTCAGTGTCAGGTGCTTTCGAGCCGGTGTTGTACATGATGAAAAGTCCACTCTTCGGTCCAAGTGAATCCTTTTCAAAAGCGGCGAATGACTGCGCCGGTTTAACATCGCTGGAGTTCTTGTCTTCCGCCGCAGATTTGTCCGCATCATAAGAAGGCTCAAGCCAAGCTTCTTTTACTATGACTTGACCAGCGGTATCGTTTTCGTTATTCACATAGGAATTGCGATTTTTGGCGAACAAGAAATAGAGTTTTCGTCCGTGCGTTGAGGGGTCTTTGCTCCGGCTCACGCGAGGCTTTGGCGGAGCAGCCATCGCACACATCGCCGGTGCCCAACGTCTCATGTCATCGACTTTGCCGTATCCGGGATACTCTGTGGCGATCTCCAACAGGCGTCTGTGAAACTTGAGATCGTTTGCTATCTTTTGATTGGGAGGCGTGGTCTTGCTGGCGACTTTTTCTGCGCCCGATGCCTGAGAATCGAGGAAGCTAAACCCACAAGCAAAGACTAGCAAACCGCAAAGCGCAGTCCTAGCAGTTATATAGGATTGGCTGAATGCTGACTTTCTGAGCATCATGAACTCCAAAATGCCGCTGAAATACAGCATAACAGCATTGACGCCAAGGTAAGCGACGCTAACTGTGATTAGCGAATCAATTCATCGATTTTCGATGATAATTCCTGTTTTGGAGTGATGCCTAATCCGACTTCAAAGGCTTTGCCTTTCTTGAATACGACAAACGTAGGGATCGACTGGATCCCCAGAGCCGCCGCGACGCCGGGATTTTTATCAATGTCCACCCTGACTACTTTCAGTCGACCTTTGTACTCTGATGACAGATCTTCAATTACTGGAGCCATAGCCTTGCACGGACCGCACCAGCTAGTATAAAAATCAACGAAAACCGGTTCACTTGCTTGCAAAACGTCCTTCTTGAATGTTGCGTCCGAAGTATCGGCGACCACGCCGGTCTTCGCATCTGCGCTCGTTGACAAGGTGGAACCGTAGCCACCTAGCAGCATTAAAAGCCCCAGTGCTGTTAACGACATTTTTTTCATTGTTTTTGACACCCGTCTGGATAAAAGTACTATCAATAAGGACGAACATCTCAACCGTTTGTTCCGCCAGCCAACCGAATCACTGATTCAATGCAACATGGCATGGCGATTGCCTTAGCTGGAGCGCTTCTCTAATTTCGATTTTTCCTATTCGATAATTTCCAGGCTTCTGATTTTGTAAATTCCCTTGGACAATCCCGGATCAATTCTCAAGCTGCCACTGAAAGTCTCCGGGATCACGAAAAAGACAGTGTTGTCGCCCTTTTCGATATTTGTGCTTACACACTCATTTTCCGAAAATTCCGGTGAAAAGTCAGTAGTGTAG
>JAYRNY010000230.1:0-2329 GCA_041911975.1 bacterium
CAGAGCACTGCGGCAACAAGTACAGCCACTACAATTGAGAGCGTAACGGCGTCCTGCGGGATGATTTTGGTGATCACTTGCGCCACGGCCGTGCCGACGATAAGCGCGCCCAGGAAGTTCAAAAGCCCGCTCATGACTATCGCTACGCCCGGCTTGAGCGCCTTGGTGTAGATGACCGTGGCGACGGCATTGGCTGTGTCGTGAAAACCATTAACGAAGTCGAATCCGAGCGCCAATACAATCGCCAGGATTGCGACTACGGTATCCAGGTCGAGCATCATCTTATGTATGCCTCGACCGTTGGTAGCTCCCTATATATAAACTCGTGGAAAATTCCATTCACAAGCAATAAATATCAGCCCCAGGGTTAAGGGCGGGCTAAGTACTGCGGATTGTAAAAGACTTACAAGCTAAAGACTGCTTCAGCCGGCTCAAGATAAGTGGGATCTAAATAAACCCACAAGTCGCCTGGGCGCCAGCTCAAGGGTTTGCGCAGTATATATCGGTACACGAAAAGCTTCTGAATGATGCGCCGGGCGGTAGGATTGTCTTCCCCGCGCGGGTCATTTGCCAGCCGAGTTCGCAACTGCATTGCTTCTCGTTTCGTATAACATAGCGCTGGTCCGCCGTTGGCTCCTTTAGAACGGCAAAGAATTGCGATCTTTCCGCTCGGTTGGGGCCACCCCAGTACAAAATATCCGTCGTTGCTCATAACTATCTATGATAATTCATGTCGCCGGAAAGTCCAGTGAAGCCTAGCCAATAATGCTCAGTTTCGGAAATATAGTCATATTGCACCCAGCCGCTATAGGTGATGCCATGTTGGCCACTCCTGTGGCGCATGCACTCAAACTGAATTATCCAGGGGCCAAGATCACATACTGGAGTCACCCGAGTTTGCGCCAACTCCTGCTTGGTTTGAACCCAAATGTAGATGAGTTCATTGATTATTCGCGCGACCTGGGCTTTTTTCAGATGGTGAAACAGATTGAGGCGATGAAGCCTGATTTGTTTGTCGATCTTTCCAATTCCGGCAAACTTCGATTTCTTCGCTGGTTTACGCGTGTCCCCATCCTTCGTTATCACAAGCAGAGTCTTGAAGCCCAACCGATGATGCACGCCGTGGACAATTTCCTGGCGACTGTAAAACATATCTGTCCAGAGATGCCCGATCCGCTGTTTCCGTCGATTTTTCCTGAGGCTCTGGCAAAGGACGTTCTCGATAAGATAAACAGTGATGGAAACTTCTCGGCTCAGCCGATGATTGCGTTGGTTCCCGGGGTCGGCAAACATCGCCCTCATCGAGCCTGGATTCGCGACGGGTGGATTTATTTGATCAGAAACTTGCTAGAGCGCAAGTCTTACCGTTTGCTTTTGATTGGTGGCGAAGATGACGCTGAGCTTTGCGAGAGCATCAACCAGGACACCGATAACGCCTGCGTGAATGTAGCCGGGCAGCTGTCTTTAGCGGAGACAGCCGCTGTGCTTCGTCGTTGCATCTTTGCCATCTCCGGAGATACCGGACCAGCGCATCTGGCTGTAGCTGTCGGTACTCCTGTCATCGGTCTTTACGGCGCCACATATCCACAGCGCAGTGGACCCTACGGCTTTTCAGTGATGACAATCGACCAGAGTAAGGCATGCCGCTGTCACGGCGCCAAGTTCTGCCAGGTGGCTCGACCTGACGGTCCCGGCGAGTGTATGCACAGAATCATGCTTCCCGAGGTTATCGAGAAAATTGATCTAGCGTTAGGGATTGAGAACGATAATGTGATTTAGGACTGAAGGGCTCGTTTTGGTGGCCGCCGATCCTACTTAGACGCTGGCTGCATTGCACATGAAGCTGTTGACGTATGCGTTCCAGTTGCGAGCAAAATCTTCTCTCGCCATCTCTTTAACCACATATGGTGGCAGTTCGAGTTCCATCGATTTGATCTCGCCATGCTTGTTGTAAAGGTGGCGTGTGGTTTGTCCGTGGCGGCATTCGTAAGACGCCATCGGCTTCCACTGCCCGTTCCAGAGAGCTTCCACTGTGATGCTGAAGCAATTTTCCAGCTGCGGAAGGTCGTTGAAAACGAGACGGGTATAAGACGAGAGTTTCTGCACTGTAGTCAGTCCGCCGACTCCTTGCGCGAGGGCAACCAGCGCCGGAGGTGGTGGAGTAACGATTTCCATTTGAATTTGCACACAGCTGAAAGCGTTGTCTGCGGGCTTCTCATTCCCTGACGCTGAATTCGAGCAAGAATTCAGCTTGTCCAGAAGTCTGTATTCGTTGAGCTCCTCTGTTGTGGGAAGTCCAATGAATTGGCCTGCATACAGGTGTTCAACC
>JAYRNY010000231.1:0-4589 GCA_041911975.1 bacterium
CCGAACAGACGAGAGAGGTCGGCGCCGGCGAACGCGCCGCCGTCGACGATCAGCAGGTCGAGGGCACCGCTCGGGCTCATGTTGCGGCTGCCGATCAGAACCTCGTCCAACGCGCCACCGCGGTGCGGCAGCTCGTGTCCGAGGACGGCGGTGAGCAGCTCCAGCGTGTCGCAGAAGCGCTCGCGCACCAAGCCTTCGCTGAAGTTGAGGTCGCCGACCACCAGAATGCTATGCTCCTCGTTGCGGAAGGTGCTGGGGTCGCTCAGGTTGGGCGTTCCGACCAGCGGATCACGCGGATCCACGAAGCCGGGCTGCTCGTCGATGATGAAGGGATACTTCGTGTGCTTCACAGGACTCTCCTCTTCGATGGAACAGTTGCCCCAGGAGGGGAAACGACGGTCACCGAACACGTAGTCGATGTCCGTCAGCATGCGGAAAGCGTTGTCGCCCATCGCCGGCAGCATCGCCTCGCAGAACGCCACGCCCAGCGCATAGACGTTGTCGTCGTCGTTGGCCGAGAGCAGCGCCTTCACCGCCGGATCGACCACCGAGATGTCGGCGTCGCCCAGGTTGACACGCGCGTAGTTGCCGGCATTGAACGGGAAGACGACACGGACGGCAGGCGACTCGGCGATCACCACCTCGAACGTCGAGACTTCGCTCGGCGCATCGGGGTTGGCCACGACGATCTTGCCCACGCCCTTGCCGTTCACCTTCGCCGTCTGCGACCAGTCGATGTCGAAGCCGTAGACGCCGTCCGTCTTCGTGGCGAAGGAGTCGGACGTCTCGGTCGACAGAACCAGGTCGCCCTCGACCGCCACGACATACTTGCGCTCGGCGGTGAAGCCGAGGTAGAGGCAGTCCGCGATGCGGCAGAAGACCTGACCGAAGACGCCGCGGAAGCCGGTGCCGATGTTGTAGAGGCGAGTCGAGTGGTCCGCGGCCTTGTCGGAGGTGACGATGTTGATGCTGATCTTTTCCATAACAGTAGCTCCACAGTTGATGGGTTTCACAGCACGCTCTCAGGCCTGAAAACCACCGCTTGCATCACGTTTTCCAAAATGGGTGCATTGCCTCGAGACCTTCGGTCTCAGGGTTGCGCACAGATTGAAAGAGGAATGATGGTTTGCGGTGGTTTTCAGAAGACTGAAATTCAAGAGAACATGTACGTTCACCTTATGTTTCTAGCGTCATGAAAAACGAGCGAAATATAAGACTAAGCGCCGGTCATGAGGGGGGATCTCCCATGCAGATCGGCAATAAACCACTGGCGCGGATGTGAAAGCTGCTTAATCTTGCGCGCGGTTTGCGTAGTTTCTAATCTTCGTTTGCGCCCTGAAAGCCTCTGAAATTCGAGTTAGCGCAAGCTTGGTGAATGCTAACATTCTGTGGTTTGAGACTGTTTTTTGGACCTTTTCTACACTGTAACCCCGCTTACTGTGTGCATTAGTAAAGATAGAAAAAACAAAAAGTGTGATTTGTTTAAAAGGCACATCCTGTGCCTTTTGCGGTCCTTCAGAACGGATTGCGTTTCAGTATCGATGGTGCATGGGTAGGCGCAGGCTTAGGAGCCAGTGCCAATCCAGCTCCACCGCCACCGCAAATGAACTTCGATGCAAGCCTTCCGCGGGCTGCATCAGAAAACACCATCCCAGGACGCGACGGTAGTACAAAAGCTGGATTCGAAGAATCGAATACAACTTTTGCTGCCCTGAAGAGATAATGCTTTATCCACTCATTGAGGAGATAAACACACTCTTCATCTGGCAAATCACCGATACAGCCGTCTTTTACTTCGTGGTTAAACGAGTAAGAGACAATCGGATTTCGAAAATCCTTTTCGAAAATCCGAAGAGAAGTCTTCCCAGACCTGGAGCGAAAATAGAACCTTTCACCCCCACGAAGCCGACCTTCAATCTGCACCGGAGTTGCAGAGCAAGTCACTTCGAGCTCGAGAATTTGTCCATAACATTCCATTCCAGCAAAAACATTGTTCGTTAACATTGAAAGATCCCCGCAAAGGAAGCCGGAACTCCTGGTTTTCCAAACCAAGATTCCAGCAGGAGTATGCAGCCGGTCCATCTGGCCGCGAGCCTTTTCATCTCAAAAAGAACTTGCACAAGACGATGCGCATGACCCTGTTGGAGAGAATTCCGGGCCAATTTGATCACTATTTGCGGTCGGGAAAAGAGCAAGTTCCTCCTGAGTCACAATTTGTTTGTGTATTAAGTATTCTGTCTGCCAGGCTAAGATAAGTCCCGGCATTCTGAATGTGGAAAGAACACACTGCTCTTTGATAGTAATTTTGTCCCTGGTCCGCGGGGAATTCCCTACAGCTCAGCGCTTGTTCAAAGCACGCTCGGGCTAGGTTGAGATAGTACTTAGCCTCCTCGTCATTAGTGTAGACGCAACGTTGCTCCAGGTGGCGGAGCGTTGAGAGAACCTCAAGGAGAGGATCCGAAGGTCTTTTTCTCAATTTTCTCACCCCGGTTGCGAAAAAAAGACCGGCAAGAAAACAAGTGATGTTGCCGACTAAGAGTATCAGGTAGATTGACCAGCCACTCATGAATAAGTCCTCGCAGGTGGAAAATTTCTTGGCGACGTGAGCTCCGAGGTTCAAGCCTGGTCCGATTACGGACAGCTGCGGCGTGCTTTGGCTTGTCATTCCTACTGGCGCCCGCTAATAATCTTCGTGCAAGTGAATCGACTTTGCCGTCTATTCCTTGCTCAATCTCTCGTCAAGGGCTGCTTTTCAGTATTCTGGCTCAAGCGCGCCGTGCTACAGATCACACCCAGTGCATCTTTGTGCGGATAAACTTCGTCGACACGACCAGGAACAACATCGACTGGTTGTCCACAAATTGAGCAAAGAACAGTTCTTCGAACAAAAAGGGTATTGCTGTTGGAAATCATTGGAGAAGAAGACCTCGTGTGCTCTAATCTATAGCCAGGGTCAGCTGCCTTCCGATGATGTCAACTCTGTCCCATCCGTTGTTTCGCAATATCGATTTAAGTAACCGCTCCTCTCTTTCTTCGAAGATTGTCGAAAGAGTAATAGAAAATTGCATCCTTCGCCCTTCCTGATATCCTGGCGGTGCATCTTCGGTCAAATCGCTAATTCGTTTCAGTTCAAGATCGATTCTCGTCATGGTTGCTTCTCCGATAGAAATGCGGCATGAGGAAGCATCCATGCTTTGACACTTCCTTGTCTCCTTCAGTCTCCCTAAAGTGACACTGCTAAACCGACAACGGCTGGACTCCAGGCACAAGCAGTTGCGCTGGACCCCTGCTCTGACACTTCCTTGTCTCCTTTTCCTTATCCAACAACGCAAAGACTGTCTGCGTCACGGCATGAGGCTCTTTACAGTAAATCGATTTTCACGACGCGTGATGTCCGAAGTAAGGAAGGATCGGCAGGATCGGCAGGATCAGCAGGATCAGTCCAGAACCACAGGGGTTTTCCCACTTCGACGGTAGGAGCGCGCAGGCGCGTTAAGTGATCGCAGATGATTTTTCCAGCCTGTTTGGGAATATCTCCAGATTGTTCCGTCGTCTCTGCGCGCTCCCAGGTCCAGATGCCATCTGCTTCGGTGATAAGATACACGGTGCCGGAATTTGTCGTGACTCTCAACTTGGTCATAGCATTCTCCTCCAACCTTTGTCTGGGGAATGCCATCCGTGGCTAATAATTCTGGTCCGTCAGTCAGTTAGTTCATCAGTGATTAAAACCAGGACGAGGTGCGGTCCTTGGGTCATATGGCTCATGCTTGCTGGGCTTTGTTGGCGTAGGCTGTGGACTCCTGTTATTCCAACCTCGAGCGGTATTGCTGGAATCGAAAGGTTCGTATTTGGATGGGTTGGTCTCAGGCTCTGAACCTCTATCGTTGAAAGGCTCTGCCAAGGCCACCGACGCTTGCAGAAAAGCGCCCGCAGCAATTGCGAAAAGTAGTGATTTTCTTGCTTTCATCAGGAATCTCCTGTTGTTTTCATTGTTTTTGTTGACATTGTTCAGAATAACGTTTGTCGGGAAAGACGCCTAAGCACATTGACCTGGAGCGCATTCCACATATCTGCGTCCTTGTGGAGCAATGGTCGTACGATAACAACGACCGCGATCATCGCGGCGTGTCGGTCCTATGTCGAAATTTGGCTTGTATGTTGCAACAAGCTTTTTTCGACCGTCACTTTCAACCACATATCTCTCTCCATTCGGTGCGGTGTGAATCTCGAGGCCGTCGGAAGTGTAATCTTTCATTGTGTGCATTGTGTGCTCCTTTCAAAAAAAGGTGGGGCTGGGTTTTCAATCTGGCTAGGCAAAAATACCTCTGCCCGAGAGGTAGGTTTTCATTAGCTTTCCTGAGGCAGAACCAATTAGGAAGCCAATCACGAAAAAGGTTACTGCGGACCAGATTGCTTCAAGTATTGTGGTGGGGGTGGCCAGAAGCATTGTGGAGGCTACAGCAAGAAAGCAGAAGCCATTCACAAGGCTGCAGGTTAGAGGGAGAAGCGAGAGGTTTCGTCGCAGCATGGGTGTCTGCCATGCAAGCAGCGACAATAATGTCAGCACAAAACTGTCGAGCACTGAATCG
>JAYRNY010000232.1:0-2745 GCA_041911975.1 bacterium
TGAGAGCCGACTATAACCAGATCGGCAGGCCAATCTTTGGCCAGGTCCAAAATAACTTTACGCGGCTCGCCACGCATGATTTCAGCTGTTGCAGCCGGTCTGCGCAGCTTGTCATTGATTCTACAGACGGCAGCATCCAACCATCCTTTTCTTCCTGCCACCAGGCTGTCATAGTGCATCTTCAGCGTCTCGGTAAAAGCACTGTCCGGATCGGATAGGATGCTTTGCGGCGTTTTGCGAACGACATGAATGCATTTGAAATTTGTCTTTGCAGACCAGGGTGTGTCAAGAACATGGTCGACAATCTCCCCTGTATGCTCGCATTCATCTAAAGCCAAAATCACATTGAAAGTGCCGGTCTTTTCATGTTCCAGCGAGCGGGTTCGAACAATTCGCACAGCGCAAGCGGCTTCCAGAAAAATTGTGCGCGACACGCTGCCCATGAGCAAATAGTCCAATCCACCACGCCCATGCGAACCAACCATGAGTAAGTCAGGCTCCCAACTCTTACACATGGAAAGAATCTCTTCGCAAGCATAACCGTCCAGAACGGCACCAGAAACGGTGGCATCAGGATGCGCAGCCCGCAAATCATCAACGGCATGATGAATCAATCTTTCGATTGCCTGAATCTCTTTGCGCTTCGTCCCTTCCAGAGAAGGCAGCGGCTCCAGGAAATCTACTGCCGAGATTACCATCAACTCAGTGCCTTTCAGGCATTCAATTGATTGCGCTTGCTTGAGCGCGTATTTGGAGCAATCAGATCCGTCTATAGCAATCAAAATCTTCATTTACTTTCCTCGCCGTTTCAGGCAGCCACAGTCCGGTCCACCTACTGAGGCAACTATAAGGGCAATTCTAACCCTTATCCTCGACCTTAAGTATGGGCAAGAATGCCGTACCGCCATGACAACCGGGCAAGCGGTAGCGGTTGGATCATCCTTTATACTGATAAGCGCGCCTGTTTAGTCTCTCTGGTCGATGTCCCGCCTGCGTGGACAGCCGAACATGGTCAGCAAATACGGCTTGCAAAGACTTAAATTGGAGAAGAAAAATGTCAAAGCACTCTATCCTGGTAGCCATTAGCGGATCCGAGCAAGCACGTAATGCTGCCGAGGTTGCCTGGCAAATTGCCAAGCAAGTAAAGGCAGAAGTGACTGCGGAGCACGTCATCGATACCAGAACAGTCTGGGAGCTGCTGCGCAATGACAAGCCGGGATTGGTCGGCAGCGGTCCTTACATAGCGGTTTATGAAAGTATCATCACTGCCTTGAATTCATTGGCAAACAAGCTTTCTCTCGAATATGAGGCCTTAGCGGCGGGCGCCGGGATCAAAGGCGAATTCAAATCGAAAGAAGGCAACCCGGTTGGAATTCTCAGCAGCGACGCCAAAGATTATGACTTGCTGGTGGTCGGGCATCACCCATCGGGCGTCGGTCTTATCGACCACGAATTCAATCATTATGTGCGCTACTCGATAGCAGAAGGACTGGCGCATCACTCGACTGTCCCTGTGCTAATCGTACAATCGAAGCCACTTACGTGGGAATCAATGACAATCGTTTCGGAAATCGACCACGTCAATTACACCTATATACGTTCGTGCTTGAGATTGGCAAAATTGCTCGGACTGAAGCCGACATTGGAATTTTGGGGAACAGGCACCAGGGAAGAAGCACCTGAAAAGTTCAAAGAAGACCTCAAACAAATGATTCCTGAAGCAAAAGACACGCCATTCGACTTCGATTATTACGGCGGCATGGCCGCCACGGCTCGCAAGGATCTTTTCCACGGAAAGGAAAGCGAAAGCGAGCAGCCAGTAGAGATCCGCTCCGACAGCCTGTTTGTGTTGCCGACAAGAGGATTGGCAAGAGATCGCATCACTGTATTCGGAATGCATCCGGAAACATTCATTCGCTCACTGGTATTGCCCTGTCTTCTTCTATGGCCTGAAGACAACCAGTCCTTCAATTTGAGCGACGATGTCGACAGCAAAGAGTTGAGCTCGACCAAGAAATAGAATCAGACATGAGCGTCACGGAAAGAACAACAAAAGAGGCCACTCCTTCGCGAGTGGCTTCTTTCTATCGCCGCACTCGGAAAGTCTCAGTGAGAGTTTGATTTAGAATCCACAAGATGCTTATTCGGCATGGAGGCGTACAATTTCGCTTGCCTGGCTTTCTTCTTGAGCTCCGCAAGAACCGAATCGTCCTTCGGCAGTTTTTTAACTAAAATCTGGTAACTTCTCTCGTAACTTCTAAGTGCCAAGCCAGGCTCTCCTTCCGCCATATAAAGGGAAGCCAGATTTTGCAGAATCAAGCCGCACAAGAAGTGAGACTTGCCGACCTTTCTCTCTGTGATTGCCAGAGAATGCAGGAGATGATCCTGCGCTGCCGCATATTTCTTCAGGGCGACCTCTATAGAGGCAAGATTGTTGTAAGCAAACGCCAGATTCAGGGACAAAGGACCGCTGCTGGGTAATAACAGATCCACAGCCGCGCGAGCCGATCTCTCGGCATCAACAAGCTTGTTTTGGGTGTAGCAAGCACAGGAAAGACGAAGGTAAGCAACCGCTTCGTCCAACACCGAGCGGTCTTCCATGCTCTGTATTATGGGAATCAGCTTGCGCAGAACGTCTTCCTCTTGCCTTTCCATTTCCCGCCCATGATAAAGCTCGGCCAGTCCCTTGAGGAGCAAGACCTGCTTCTCTTTGTCATCGGTAGCAGCAAGCAAAGCCGCCTGCAA
>JAYRNY010000233.1:0-3342 GCA_041911975.1 bacterium
AGACTGTTGAGAAGACGCTCTCGCAGGATCCTTTGAAAGCTCTCAATCGTAAGATGGCACCGGCACCAGAAGCGCCGTCGGTGAAATATGCCAGCGAAGCTCATCCTCGCCAAGAAGAACGGCGCTGATTGCAGATATGAGTAAATGCGGGTTTTCCCTGAACTCTGCCCTGATGCGAAGCGCTACTATTGAACCGATCTTCAAATCCGTAGGGACGTCAACAATGCCGCCATGCCAGGCAGGCGCATGCGCCTCCCCTACGACACAAGGAGCCGCCCGTGTCGGCAGAACAGCCTAATAAGCCAGAAGCTCCGACGGAAAGCCGGTTGAGGGAAGAAGCCGAAGAGGCGAAAGATGCGGCAATCCTACAGGCGCTTACCAGCGAGCCATATGCCGTCTCTGACAGCGAAATGAACAAACTGGCAGAACTGTCCGAGCAAGGCGAAAGCTCGCAACCAGAGCCTTCAGAAGGGGCTAAAAGGGACGACAAAAATCGCCCGGACAAACCTTCCGACGCGGATACCGGAGCTTCCGACTCAGGCAGCGGTGCGGGAGCCGGAAAAGGCACACAGGGCTCCGGTCAGACACCGGCACCAAAGAAGCCCTCACTGGGAAAAACCTTCGGCATCGTCGCCATCCTCACAGTTCTTTCCAAGTGCGCAGGTCTGGTTCGCGACATCGTCGTTCTGCAGGCGTTCGGCACCAACTATCTTTCCGATGCCTTCAACAATGCGACACTTTTCACAGGCAATATTTTGATCTTGTTCGGCGGTCTGGGCGGACCCTTTCATTCTTCATCCGTGGCGGTTTTGACACCCAAGAAAGATGATCCGGACAGCGGTCGCATGATGGTGCAAATTTTTCTCGCCACCATGATTTTCTTGATTCTTCCTTCTGTTGCGATTTACTACTTTGCTCCCGACCTGATTCAGCTAATCGCACCTTCCAGCGCACTGACTGAGGCGCACCGGCAGGAATATTGGAATGAAACAGTCCGGCAAATTCGCATCATGTTGCCGCTTGTTGCTATATCGGGTTTCGTCGGGTTGTCTTACGGCGTTTTGAA
This sequence comes from bacterium, assembly GCA_041911975.1. GTDB lineage: Bacteria > Cyanobacteriota > Vampirovibrionia > Obscuribacterales > Obscuribacteraceae > QKMZ01. The sequence goes on from JAYRNY010000233.1 coordinate 1,067, forward strand.
CGTTTACCACAAGATCTTCTGGCCATCCTTCTCTCCTGCTATTGCCAGTCTTGCCATCATCATCGCAGTCTTCGCGTTCGGCGACTCGGCTGGAATAGTTTGCCTGGCCTGGGCCACACTGGCAGGCGCTATTGGTCAGGCCGTAGTGCAAATTCCAGGCATGATGCAAACACCGCTCAAATGGAGCTTTTCCAGAGAGCTTCATCCGGGGCTGAAAGAGTATCTGCTTATGTTGGTTCCGGCGGCATTCAGTACTTCAATCGGCCAGATCAGTTTGTACGTGCATCTCTACTTCACTTCCACAATTCAGGAAGGTGGGTGGACTGCCATTGTCAATGCCAATCGCTTGATTCAGCTGCCACTGGGTGTCTTGCTTACGGCGATGCTCGTGCCGATCTTGCCGCGTTTTACAGAGCAAGTGGCTGCCAATCGAATTGAAGATTTGAAAATAGAGCTTTCCAAAGCGCTCAGGCTGCTCTGGTTTCTCGCCCTGCCCATCGCCGCTTTGCTGATGGCGATACCGACACCGATTATCAAACTGCTTTTCGAGCGGGGCAAATTTACTACTCATTCGACGGACATGGTCACGACAGTGATGATATTCCTTGCCCCTGGGATTTTCTTCTATCTGGCAAGAGACCTCATTACCAGGGTTTTCTACGCCCACCAGGACTCGAAGACTCCATTTCTGATCGCCGTTGCCGCCATCGTTTTGCAGACAGTGCTCGACTGGTTATTCGTCACTCAAATGAAGACAGGCATTGCCGGTATTGCCATCGCGACAACGCTTGTAACAGTGTTCAACTTGTTTGCCCTGTCATTCTTCGCGCGCAAGAAAATCGGAAGACTGGGAACGTCCAAACTGGTTTATCCTACGGCAATAATGCTCCTCGCCTCAACCGCATGTGGTGGTGTCGCCTGGCTTGTTTCCAAGCAAACGATCCAGATGATTGACCAGAACATTCCGGGTCAAATCCTGAGCCTGTCACTGTCTTGCGCTATGGGGCTGCTCGTCTATGTGCAAATATGCCTTCTGTGCAAACTAGAAGAACCTACGGTTGTTGCCAACCGTTTGCTGAATCGCCGTAAGTCCAGATCTGGTTCAGTTAGCTAGAATCAGATCTGCAAATTCTCTCGGCGCAAGCCTTGCATCCGCGAATGCCGAGCTTCACGTCAAATCGAAGACTTTATCTTGCGGAACTTGTCGAAGTGCATTCTTGGTCGAGAGCGCCAGCGGTTTGAATCTCTGAGCCACTTCGCGCTTAATTGAGGCACGCGAGAAAAGTATTACGGCAAAGATCTGCCCTGCCGAGAGAATCCCACCGAAACCGAGCACGGAGTGAATTCCAAAGGGCTTCACGAAGTCTTCTTGTGCATAGATGTATGGAGAATCAAGCGCTTCCGGAACGAAAAAAACGTTGAATGTAGCCTGATCCTGGTCCATAACCACATCACTATCTATAGTGGCAACAGCCTGTGGTAACCGGTCGAAACAAGAAAGCGCTACATCGGAGACGGAATTTGATTCAATGCCGAACTGTTTGCACAAAAGCGCAATCATAGGCAACTCAGTTGCCAGCTCCGGACTGTCGATCGGAATGACGCGGTGATCGCGAGACTTTGTACGATCGCACCACTTTGGCTCTTGCCCGCAACTGGCCAAAAGAGTCAGGCAGCGTGTATCGGGTCGCAGCTCTTGGTGCTCGGGGAGCCGGCCCTCGACATATCTTTTCAGGGGAGTTTCCAGTTCCTTAAACGGCATGCTGATAAAAAATCGCGCCAGTGCAAACGCCTTTTCACCGCTCTTGCCCAGAGCAAAGCCGTTGTACAGAAAATTGACAACCCTTTCGGCAACCTCTTCCTGCGTACGTGCACCGGCGCCCAGTTCGCGAATCTCCGCGCTGAGATCAGTCATATCCTGCAAACTAAATGATTCTATTGAAAACATCTGGAGAATTGGCTCTGGCGAGATCCTTTTGGATACTCGCCTGCGGGACGCCTGTGAAATTCGACCCCAGTGGAAATGCCAGCACTAACAATGGATTCCCCGAATTTCATAGTTTACTTATGCCATATCATCCTGTATCAGCTTTATAGGGAAACCCCGAGGACTTCTCTGGAAAACCGCCTTTTGTGATCGAAATATCCCAGAGAAAAAATTTTTCGGACGGATACGGCTAAGGAAAACCAGAAAGCCCATATCCGGTTTTCCTGGAATGCCAAGATATTCTTGAGACCGGCATGCTGCCAGTTGGATACAAGGTCATCTGAAAGAG
>JAYRNY010000234.1:0-3012 GCA_041911975.1 bacterium
AAAGAAAAATCCAAGACGCAAAGAACGAGAATTCAAAAAGCGCTCTTCACAGCAATGAAAAATTCGCTTAATGCAACTGCGCAAGGTGGCAAAGTTTGCCTTCTGCGCAGCGCGTGAAAAAACCTGAGCAAGAGCGAATAGCACGCTCACAAACATGCTTGTTTCTGAACGCGCTCTCACAAAAACTCCAGCGGCAAGGGCTCGAAACAGTCCACATCATGCGCAACTCGGCGGTCCAACGAAAGCGTTGCAGCTAGAGCTGAACCGGGCAATGCTTCTGAAGAATTGGCTAATCTAGCGCATCTCGCATCAAGAATTAGAGTTGCTTTTTCGAGTTTGCAAAGCGAAAGAGATTGCTCTTCCAAGCCAGCGATGTGCCCGGCAGTGACTCTTTTGCAGAGGTGGAGGACCTCTCCAAACCTCACGCGCGCAAAGGTTTTAAGCCAAGTAAAGCACAGTTGTAAAGCATCACTTTACTATTTGGGGTTTTGTTACCTGTGTTAATTCCAAAGTACATCTAACTTCCTCAGTCCTTCTTCCACACAAACCAAATAAGCGCATTTGGTGCATCTTTCGGGTTTAAAGCCGCGGCCTCTGGCTGCTCGCCCGCGCACGCGCATGAATTTGTGGCATTGCCTCAAAATGCCGATGCCGTCATCGACCGATAATTTCGATGAAAGGTGACAATTGTCGCTCCTCAGATGGCAGCGCACGGCAACGTGTTTGAAGCGTCCGAGTACTTCGCTTCGTCGGCCGCTGCATGGTGCAGATGAGCCGGCCAACACCGAGTCACCAGAACGCTGCAGAAAAAGCCGCGCTCACAATCGGGGAAAACGCCCTTGAAGCGAAATGTTCTTTTCGGACACGTCATGTTTTGGCTGTCCGTAGCCATGATCGTCTACATACTTGTTTTCGTGTAGGCGAGTCTGACAAGACGCGCATACGCGTTCGCGCCGACTCGCGCGCGGATGCAATCTTCAGAAATCTCGAAACCAGAGAGAGAGGTCCACATGGATCCAATCACCATGCTGATCGCCTTTGGCGCAGCATCCACCGTCACTTTCCTGCTGCTTTTGCTGGACAGAACGAATTGGGGGCGCTCCAAGCGCGTCGTCATCTACACCATGATCTTCCTGGCTCTGGCAGCCACTGGAGCTTACTCATGGTTCGTGCTCAAGGAGCTGTCCATCGCCGCCGCCGTTTTCGCTGGCGCCTGGCTCGGACAGACCCTGGCCAAGCTGCTCGACGACTTCATCGAGCACCACAAGCAGACACGCTTTCTCGGCAATACCGTGCAGGCCCTTCTGGGCAATGCCGGTGAAGAGCCGGTTTCGCTGGACGTGACGCACTACAAGCGCACCGTTCTCGATTCGGTAGTCGCCGGCTGCCTGCGGAAGGGACATGAAGTCGGCACCGCCACCGACAATACCAAGAAGGTGACGCTCACAGTGCGCGCCTTCAAGCCGCCGGCTGGTAAGGGCGTTCGCCCTGTAGGCCGGTAATCGAGCCACCACAATCGAACCGAAAAGGAGGTTCCCATGCGGGACGCAAAGAAAATCGTTGTGTTCACCGGCGCCGGAATCTCCCGCTCGGCCGGATTGAGAACATACAGAGGTCCCGACGGGCTGTGGAATGACGAATCCATAGTAAGAGCAGCAGATGCCTCCACCCTGAGAACAGATCCTCGCTTCAGCTGGGATCACTGGGGCGGCATGCGCGCTCAAATAGCGGCAGCTCAGCCGACCGCGGCTCATCTGGTACTGGCAGAGGCGGAAGCCAACCTGCCGGACGGATATAGCCTGAACATCGTCACTCAGAATGTGGACGGCTTGCACACGCGGGCCGGAAGCAAGAACGTCATCGAGTTTCACGGCAACGTCATGCGGACAAGATGCACCAATCCAAAGTGCACGCTTGCATCCTTCGCCGACCATGAGTCATATTCCGACCGGCTGCCTGTCTGCACTCTGTGCGGGCATCACCTGCGTCCGGATGTGGTGCTCTTCGGCGAGAACGTCGACGCAGGCAATGCCGCGCCCACCAGGAAGCTCATGAAAGAGTGCGGAACGCTGTTTGTTGTGGGAACGACGCTGGAGGTCCAACCGGCCAAAAGTATCGTCGACATCAAGAAGCGCTTCTATACGGGCGTGAAAACCATCTGGGTGAACGTCACCCCGGCCGGTCAATACCACTGGTCGTTCAAAGAGGTCCACACGGGAGGAGCCGACACGGCTCTGCCCGAGCTACTTGCCCGGCTGACTGAGGGCAATGAAACGGACAAAAGGCGATGAGCAAAATCGCTCGCTGGGTGATCATCATGCTGGGCACGGCTTCCATCGCCCTGCCTGTTGCCATCATCGGCTGGACCTATCATCCTTTGATCGGCATTTTTGCCGGGCTGGCATCCGTTGCCGGAGTTATCTTGCCCGCCGTCTGGCGGCCCAAGGTCTACAAGGACTGAAGTTCTGCAGACGTAAAGAGGCGCGCCGATGCTTTTAATGCAATGCGGTGCGCCTCTTCAGAGACCACACAAAGTTGCCTCTCTCGCATATCCCGCGCTTCGGCGCATCAAGCGCATTTGCCGAATTGCAAGTGCCCATAGTCAAGGAAAAAACTATGAAGTGTTTCCACGGAAATTCCCGCGGCATCTCTCTTGCCGCGAAGATCCTCAACGTGTTCAGTCTGCCTGTCGTCTTTGCTGAATCGCTGCTCAAGCAAGCGAATTCGCGCTTCGGCGACAAGCTTGTTTTTGCCGATGCTGAAAAGCTGGACGGCAAGATCGTCCTTTCGGCACAAGCCGATGAGGACGACAACCGGGCGCTCATCGTTTTCGAGTATTCCTCCGGACAGACCGAAGACGACAACGGCGACAGCTTCTTCGACCGCATCCATCTGCACAACGCCACGCTCATCCACGACGAGCGCCGCGACGACTATCATGGGCTCGGGCTGTATTCGTCGACACGTCGTGTCATGCTAGTAGCCAGGGAGGACGGCGGCGCCTTTCTCTCC
>JAYRNY010000235.1:0-3075 GCA_041911975.1 bacterium
GATTGAACATTTATAATTGCCAATCCGGCTCGGCTTATGCGATCAAAAAGACCACAGACCGAGCCGGTTTACGGGACTCTGCTCTATCTTGCGGCGACGGTTTCATTCGCCATGATCGCGTGACTTTCGTGCGAGTAATTTTCGAAGGCGTCTACGACTTTCATGCGGAATGCTTCGACAGCGGAGATCTGCTTGCGCGAATTGGTCGCTTCCGGCGTACCAGGTGTGGTGGAAGCAGCTTCTTTGTAGAAGCGTTGCAATTCGCGATCGATGACCTTGTCTAAAATGTCGCACGCATCTGAGACGCTGAGTCCACTAATATCCATATTGTGTGCTGGATGCGATTCCGGAGCAGCAGTCGGAATCGCGCCGGCGTCATAACCGACGGCCACGTTTTCGCCCAGCTTTGGAGCGCCGGCTTTGTGCGAACTGAAAATCTCGGATTGTTCCATCTTGCCTGACGCGACCCTGATGAGGTCGCCAAAGAACTCTTTGGCAATCGGACCCATCATCGAAACTGCCGCTTCTTCTCCCTGAATTTTCCAGGTGTTGCGGCCGCCGATTTGAGCCGGTTCCGCGACGAGAAATGGCGGCAGCTCATTGTCGGCATAGTCGCCTGTCTTGAAGCCGAGCGTCATTTCATTGGGGAAAAGGTAAACCGCGATGCGTTTTTCGTCTCCGCGCAACGCCAACGACCAAAATCTGGTCGTCAGTCGTCCCTGATAACTCTTGCTCACCGGTCGGTACCAGACGCTGTCGTCCCTGGTTTCCAAGACCTGTGGGCGTTCTGTGGAGACGAACAGGTCAGTGCCCACGGCGTTTTCGTTAAATCCATAGGTCAATGAGCCGAATTCCTGGAAAAGTGCGTCCATCCAGATTCTCACAGACTCGAAGTTGTCGGCAGCCTTGGTCTGGGCTTGCTGCCACTCCTCTGCGGCCTTGTCATGTGGAGTCTCTGTGGACAACTCTTTGAGCCAGCGCCCGGTTTCCTGACCACGGCGCTTCTGCAGATCGGAATAAACTTGTTTGGATTCTTGCGGAATCAGCTCTTTCAGCGCGGCAATCGCTTCCTTCTCTTCCCGCTCATCAATCGTGCCCTTGCTTTTGCGGTCTATGGCGAACTTGCCTGACATCCACATATCCCGGAATTTTGACGACATTGCAGCTTCTCCGTATGGTCGCTCTCAGTGTGCGTAAAAGTATATATAATCAGACAGAGGAAAGCGTGAGATCCATGGCCGACAGCAATACCCAGCGGGTTAAATTTGAGAAAAAGTACTGCCCGAAGTGCTACGGGCAGTATGAGCAGATTGATGTTTGCCCAGAAGACGGCACCGCTCTGCGCGGTGAGGAAAATGATCCGCTTATCGGCAAAGTCTTCGCAGAACGATACGTAATCCAATCCATAGTCGGCTTGGGCGGCATGAGCATTGTTTACAAGGCCCAGCACAAACTCATGGATCGTGTTGTTGCTATAAAGATGCTCCACAGCAATATCAAGAACGATCACACTTCACTAGAACGCTTTCGTATGGAAGCGCAGGCGGCGAGTTCGCTCAATCACCAGAACATCATCACGGTCTATGACTTCGGTGTGACTGATCAAGGCGATGCATTTTTCGTCATGGACTTTCTTGAAGGAGAAAGCCTGGCGGAAATGCTCGAGCGCAAAGGCAAGATTCCTTATGAGCGCGCTCTCGGCATATTCAAGCAAATATGCGACGGACTCGGAGCCGCGCACAAGAAATCTATTGTCCATAGAGATCTGAAACCGGCGAATGTAATCCTGCTAAAACAAGATGATGGTACCGAGCTTGTAAAGCTCGTTGACTTTGGAATTGCAAAAATGATGCCGGGCGGCGGCAAACAGCAGTTGAATCTCACCCGTACCGGAGAAGTATTCGGCAGTCCAATTTATATGAGCCCGGAGCAGTGTCAGGGACTCAACCTGGACAAGCGTTCAGATATCTATGCCCTCGGCTGCTTGATGTATGAAGTAATAACTGGTGTTCCTCCTCTGGTAGGAAACTCATTTTTGGAAACTTTGAACATGCATGTCACCGACACGCCAAAACCAATTGCCGAAATCGACCCGGAAATTAAAGTGCCTCAGGCATTGGAGCAGATTATCTTTAGTTGTATGGCAAAAAATGCGGATGATCGGCCACAGAATACCGAAGAGATTCGCGACCAACTTTCCGCTCTTACGCTCGCATTATCCAGCACCGGAGCAGGTCGTGCTCAAATAAGCGGGCCGGTGCCGAGCGTCCCCTGTCCGGCTCCGTCTACTAAAGTCAACAGATTTGTTGTGATTGCACTGGCAATCTCCATTACTGCTCTAGCAGCGTCAGCAGGATATTTCTTTTTCTATCCGGGTCCGCCCGAAGACCTGGGTACGCCCGCCACAAAGCAGTTCTGGTCGTGGAAACTTGATGATGCGTCTCAACTTGCATCACAGGGCAAGTATGCGGACGCAGAGAAAGCATTGCTTGCGGCTCAAGCGTATGCTTCCACTCTCTACGGTAATGGCAGGGGCCGTTTGGAGACCACTCTCAAACAAAAAGCGGATCTGTATTCGAAGTGGGAAGGACATGCGGAACTACTGGAAAAAACCAATAAAGAGATAATTGCCGTTGTCACCGAGAGAACTCTCAATGAGTTGAAGATACAATATGAATCATTGAACAAGCTCGACAGCTTTCCAACCGATTCTTCCGTTGCTCAAACTGATGCGAAGCTAAAAGCGGAAGCGGAGGTTTCAAGAATTCTCCTTATGGCCGGAAAGCTGAATGCTTACAAACTCTATTTGGAACAGGTGAAATTTCTCGAGAAAGCCCTTCAGGTTGAGAGAAAGCTACTAGGAAAAGATGCACTATCAGTTGTGCTCATCGAAAACTCACTAGTCGACGCCTATCAAGGAATGCGCAATTTCCCGCCGGTTCGACCGGTTTTATTGCATATCTGTTCCGTATATGAGAAGGATCCTGGTGCCAAGATCGAGGATTACATTCGAGCATTAGCCAGGCTTGGGCAATTCGATCTCGATCAAAACCAGTTAAAGGATGCAGAATCTGA
>JAYRNY010000236.1:0-4182 GCA_041911975.1 bacterium
GATGTACATCCCGGGAGGTCTCACCCTTTTGAGGAGGACAGTTATGTCGAGTTGGGAGCGCTACAACATCGCCGGACAGCAAGCATTGTCGGCAGGAAAACCACTGGACGCCGAGCAACAGTTCAAATTGGCCATCAAAGAAGCCGAGGCCATGGGACCGAGAGAGCCAAAGATCGCTCAAAGCATGAGCGCCCTGGCCAACGCCTACAGGCAGCAAGGTAAATATGCCGAGGCAGAACCGATGTACAAGCAGGCGATTGAAAAAATGACAAGCATCAAGGGGCCGACCTGCTCGGAACTGGTGCCTATCTTCGACAACTACGCCAAAATGCTGCGCGCGGCAGGGCGGGGACCGGAAGCCGACAAGATGGATGCCAAAGCCCGCGCCATCTTTGCCAAGTAAAGCAGCGCCGAATTGAGAGTGTATGGTTAATCCTAAATTTGGAGAACGAAAGTGCCCATGACAGGAAAAGCGGCCCGCGAAAAAGAGTCAGCTGAGAAAGCAGCGGCTCTGGGCAAGAAAAACAATTTGCAATATCTGTGCGGCTTCGGCAATCATCACAGCTCAGAAGCCGAGGCGGGCGCTCTTCCTGTCGGGCAGAACTCTCCGCAAAAGGCGCCTCTGGGACTCTACGCGGAGCAACTCAGTGGGACAGCTTTTACCGCGCCGCGCAAGGAAAACCAGCGCAGCTGGTTGTATAGAATTCGTCCATCGGTTTTGCATTCTCAATTCAAAGCGCACGACAGCGGCTTGTTCGAGAGCCGTCCATTCAACTGCCAGAAGGGGATGACACCCGAGCAATTGAGATGGAATCCGCTGCCGCCGCTCAAGGACAAAAAGAATTTTGTCCAGGGCATTATTACCGTTGCCGGCAATGGTGATTCCGCAAGCGTGCGCGGCTCGGCAGTCCATCTGTATTCAGCCAATCAGCCGATGACGGACAGTTTTTTCTACGACGCCGACGGCGAATTGCTGATCGTACCGCGCGGCGGCAGGCTCATGCTTGGCACCGAATTTGGTACCATTGCCGTTGCTCCGGGAGAAATTGCAGTCATTCCGCGCGGAATAAAATTCAAAGTCGACCTGCCTGATGGCACCGCCGATGGTTACATTCTGGAGAACTACGGACCGGCATTGCGCTTGCCTGATCTGGGTCCGATCGGCGCCAATGGACTGGCCAATCCACGTGATTTCCTAGCCCCTCATGCGGCTTACGAAGATATCGAGCGCCCGTTGACATTGATAGCTAAATACCAAGGCAAACTATTTTCTGCCACTCTCGAGCATTCACCACTGGATGTGGTGGCATGGCACGGAAACTATTATCCGTACAAATATGACTTAAGCACGTTCAACGCAGTCAACACGGTCACCTTCGACCATAGCGACCCTTCCATATTCACTGTTCTGACTTCGCCATCGGAGTTGCCGGGCACTGCCAATGTGGACTTCGTAATATTTCCTCCGCGTTGGATGGTGGCAGAGAATACGTTTCGCCCGCCCTACTACCATCGCAATTACATGAGCGAATACATGGGGCTTGTGTTTGGTGTCTACGATGCCAAAGAAGAAGGTTTCGTGGCCGGAGGGGGCAGCCTGCACAATCAAATGTCGGCGCATGGTCCGGATACCGCTACTTTCGAAAAGGCGACCAACGTCAATCTCAAGCCGCAAAAAATGGAAAACACGCTGGCTTTCATGTTCGAAAGTTCCCTCATATACACGGCGACCGAGTTTGCTATGTCGGGCGGCATACTGCAGACAGACTATATCGATTGCTGGAGCGGTCTGCCCAGGTACTTCGAATCCCCTTGAAAAGCGTCTTGCGAGACGTCCGATAAAGGACGGTTGGTGCGCCCGAAAAGTTACATCGCCCAAAAAGTCTGTACCCAGAAAGCGCCAAGCCAGCGCCTGTAAGGCTTTTTCCGTTTTTTTCAATCGGCAAAACTCTACAATCGCAACCTGCCGAACATCGCACTATTCCCCGCAAGGGGGACGCAGATTGAACCAATTAATCTGACTGTGTGCGATTATTTTGAGACTATGCCTCTCGGTAGGGGTACTAAACTTAAGTAAAGCTGTTTGGAACTGTGCAATGTATAAGCCAAAACCGAAGCAAGACGAACAACCCAAGAACATGAAGCTGCCGCATGAGCCGCAGCCGCCCAATATGAAATTGGTGCGTACCATGTTCGACGAGTGCGAGCGCAGACGGGGCTTGACCATTGAGTTGCCCTTTAACGGCGGCGGCAAGTCTTTTTTGCTTATGGTTTTGTGGGAGAAGGCTAGCGACTTTCCCATCTGGACACTTTACGACGAGGCAGGCGGCGACAACTCCATGCTTTTCAGCCAGGGATTCCCACCGTCCGATCTCGATTTCGTTCTCGAGATGATCATCATGTCCAGCGGCGGCGGCGCTGCTCCGACTGGGGGCAATTTTATTCCCGAAGAGCTGAGACCTACGGCTGAGTCACTGGCGGCGCAGCAACAGGAAGAGGTCAAAAAACCCGACGATATTTGGAAACAAAGAGTATCCGACAGCCTTTCGAGAAGCACGCATGGCGGCATGCCTGCCCAGTCTTCCGTCTATCCTGACCCGCTGCCTCGCCCCGAGCAGGCGGCTCCCCCCCCAGCACCGCCGCCACCACCACCACCACCGCCACCACAACCGATGCCGCAGATGGCACCGCCGATGCCACCAATGCCGCCGCAGCCGGGTTATCCGCCACCGCAACCAGGTTATCCTCCTCCGATGCCGCCCGGCATGCCAGGCGGTCAGTACCCGGGAATGCCTCCGGCTCCCGGATATCCGCCGCCCCAGCCCGGATACCCGCCGCCTCAGCCGGGCTACCCGCCTCAGATGCAGCCAGGTTATCCACAACCTGGTTATCCCCCCCAGCAGCAGTTCCCTCCAGCCCAACCACCGGGCGCCTGGCCCCAGCCGGCGCAGGTGCCTCCTGCCGCCGCACCGATGCCCCTGGACATGGGTCTGGCATCGAAAAAGCCGGATCCGACCTTCAACAGTCTTTTGCTGGAGTCGGGACTTCTCAACAGTCAGTCGCTCGATGCAGCCATGCGCATGCAAAATCTGATCGAGGAAAAACAGCTGAGCGTGCGTGATGCGGCAAGAGTTCTGGCCAAGTATCACAGCAAAGGAAGGACTATCGAGCAATTCGTCAGCGTGGCCTTGCAAGAGCTGGCTGATGGCGGATCAGGCTCGTCCGGCGCTCCTCAAGGCGGTGCCGCGCCAGCCGGACAACCAGCTATGGTTTCCGTTAAAGACGCACTCGACTTGCTGGTCAAAGCCGGAGTCCTTACGGACAGCGACATTCAGACAGCCAATGAAGTGCGCAAGAAGCACGGCGGAGACATATCCAAAATTCTGGGCGCCGCCAACAAGCTTGATGAGAAGACTTTCGAAGCATCCATCATTTGCGTGCAATTACTGCGCGATGGAGCAATGAAATTAGAACAGATATCGATAGCGCTTCAGTATTGCAGCCGCATGAGGACTAGCTTTGATGACGCTTGCAATGAGTTAAACTGGCCCAATCCACGCAGGCGCTGACGATATTTTTTTGGTATCACCGGCTGAATCACGTCAATTGAGAGGAAGCGGCGGCGTGGAAGATGTTCCTAATCCATACATTCATTCCAATAAAGCGAAGCAGCTGGAATTGAAGAAAAATTTGCAGGAAGCCGAAGCCGAATACAGGCTGGCTGTTCAAGCGGCAGACAGCCTGCCGCACGACGAATACATGCGCGATTTCAACATTGCTCTCGATCGCGTGCGCAATGGTGTTTCTCCAAAAAACAAACACTTGCCTGAAGAAGCGCTGCCGGAGCTGATCAACGCCTATCGCGAGCTTTTGGCTTTGCCTTTTCTCACGCGCACACAACTGGCCGGATTTTACGCCCGCCACAACGCGCTGCCGGAAGCCAAAGAAATAATCGAGCAGGGACTGGCCATTGAAGCGAACAGCATGGGGCACGCCGGCAATCATCCGGAAATAGAAAGGCGTGCTTGCGAGCTTCTGCGCAACATCACCGACATTCTTGGTCCGGTCAACGCGGAAGAATTGTTTCTCGCTTACTTCGACAAGCTGGACGTCAACAAAAACGGATTCATCGACGAGGAAGAATTGAAGCGGGCTCAGCTCGATCTCACTATTCCGCCGGAA
>JAYRNY010000237.1:0-4757 GCA_041911975.1 bacterium
CCTCCTGGGAGCGCCGGCGGCTCGCCGGCTCTGGCCGGTTCAAAATGAAGTGTTGTAGACTGGTACAACCATGAGAATTCAAACCATATCGCAGTCACCCAAAGTGAGTTCCGCAAAACTCGGAGTCTACTGTTCTCTGTTTTGCCTGGGAGCCGGTCTCGTATATGGATGGCTGGAATCGATGAACTATCCAGTCAATTCATTCGGAAAAGGTTGGATGGCTTTTTCTACCACGCTCTTCTGGAGCGGCGTTGTCGTGGCGTTTCTCATGCATAGAAAAGGTTTTAGAGGGGCACCGCTGATCTTTCTTGCGGTCTACGGGATAAACATCATAGTGTCACTGTTCTCGGTTAACATGTACGACTTCAAACAAGCGCGCTCTCATTTGATAATGCAATTGCAGGAGCAGGACTCTCATCGCACGATGGGTGATTACTTCTTTCCTCCGCCGGACTATAGCCCGAACTCAAATTCGAAATAACCTTAAAACTGGAAAAGCAGGGCATCGCCACCGCAATGAGAGTGAGAGATTCGAGGGCGCAAACAATGCGCAAAAACTCTACAGAGTTTGTTGGTGACCGGCTAGTTGTTCGGTCTCAGAGGTGCGCTTCTTCTCTGCCTCTTCAGCAGCTTTCTTGGCCGCTTCTTTTCTTGGATCGACCTTCGCCAGTTTCATCGGAATATTGTTGTCCAAACCGAGATCGATGTATTCGATATTAGTCTTCAATGGGTCGATGGTGGCAAGCACTGAAGTCAGTCTGCCTAGACGGCGCGTCAGCGAGTTATCCGGTGAACCTAACTTCAAATGCAGAGCGACATTCTCGACCTGCACATCATGCGGATTTCGCAGATCGATCGACTCGACAGGCATTTTGGTTTGCTGAGAAATGTAATTGCACCAGCTCGCCCATTGATTGACGTCGGCGGAAGTCATTTTCGTTGCAGACGCACCATAGACTCTCAAAGGCGGACGCATAATGCCAGGGAAATCCTTCAATGGTATAAGTCGGCCCGACTGCGAGATGACCGCTTCCGGCGGTTTTCCTGGCTCTGGTACATAGGTGGCCCAGGGAAATTCTTCGAGAACTTCTACAAGAATGTGCGGCTCAGGAAATGCATAACGCCGGACAAAAGCGTGTTTCACCGCCGGCAGTTGCGCGATGCTTGCTTCCAATGCACGAGGGTCGACTTTGAAAAGCGGCTTGCCGACAAGACTTTCGACCTTATCAGCGATCTGGTGGCGGCTCGTCACCAGATTGCCGCGAACGGTCAGTTGCGAATCTACGTTGTCTATAGCCCATGGCAGACGCACGATGGCACTGCCACCAAGATAAAGCAGACCAATCAATGCCACGTAGCGCAAGAATTGACGGCGCAGGCGCGCATTGCGAGCTTGATTGCGCTGTTTGCGCCGGCTCTTGATCCACTCCCTGCGTCTGTCGGCTTGCATCATCACGAGAAGCAAATCTCCTTGGAACTAGATTGTCCACGTGTTGATTTAATTTGTTTCTCCAGACTGGAAAGGTCGAACGTTCCTGTGAATGAAGTTGCCGCCGGCCCGGTCATGAGCACGTGCTCGCTCTCTTGCGACCAGGTAATGGATAAGTATCCGCCCGGAAGGCGCACTTTTGCTTTGCGATCTATCCTGCCTTCAAGCACGGCCGCCACTACTACCGCTGCCGCGCCGCTAGCGCACGCCAGCGTAGCGCCGCATCCACGTTCATATATAAGGGTGTGCACTTCACTTCTGGAAACTGTACGGCACCATTCGACATTGACGCCCTCGGGAAATAGGCTGTGTTTCTGAACATTGATTGACAGCTCTTTCAATGATTCGGAAAATTTGTTCTCGGCAAGACTATCTTGTGCTTGCGGTGCATCAAAAATCACCACGTGCGGATTACCCATGCTCACGCATGTTGCGGTGAATTTGTAATCGGGTGAGTTTACTTCGCCTTGCACAAAACTTGATTTGGATGGACCGCTTAAAGGAATCAAATCGGTTTGGAGAATGGGCTTACCCATGTCCACCGTAATTTTTGATTCGCCTTCTACAAGAATCTCTTGGACTCCTGCTTTAGTTGACACCAAAATTCTATTAGATGCAACCAATTCTTTCCTGAGAGCCCAGAGTCCCAGACAGCGAAGACCGTTGCCGCACATAGCTGAAGCGGAACCGTCCGAATTTGTATAAACCCAACCGATATCGCATTTAGTACCAAGCACATACTCGGCATTCAGGGCTTTGAATATACTCGCGCCAATTGCCGGCGTTTTTTTCAGTGAGAATCCGACAATCAAGCCATCCGCCCCAATGCCGAAATTTCTATCGCATATACCTTTTGCCAGGGCGGGCAGCGGGTTTTTTCCCAGAGCTACCGCATCGCTGATAAATTGAATAGCCAGCAAATCCTCGAGAGCGACCATAACAAAGTCATTGCCTAGCCCATGCATTTTGGTAAATGCCAGGCTGGCGGCCAATGAAGAATCCGAATTGGATGTGTTTTGCGCTTTCAAGGTTTCCGGAAGAGTTTGCATCTGGCTTCGCGAGCTGGTGCTTGGGTTTAGATCAGCCGCAATTATACCGGCTGAGGCTTGACATGTCTCGACCTTAATAGACTTTGATTCTTGCCCTTCACTTATACTTACGTGCTGGGCGAAAACCTAAGGGAATTTCACATGCGCGCATATATATCAGTTGATCTGGAAGGCATAAACGGAATTTGCCATTCGAGCCAAACTCAGCCTGGAGAGCCCGGATACGAGCGTTCTGTCCAGTTGATGCACGCAGAGACCAATGCAGTAATAAAAGGTCTGGTGAAGGCGGGCTGCGATGAAATTGTTGTAAATGACTCCCACTGGGACATGCGCAATCTTCGCATCGAGCTTTTGCATCCAAAGGCCCATCTGACCAGCGGTTGGCAAAAACCCTTCTCGATGGTGTCGGGCGTGCATGCGGCAAAGAAGCCGGATTTTGCATGTTTTGTCGGTTATCACGCGCGCCAGGGCTGCGCCACTGGGGTTCTTTCGCATACTTACAGAGCGCAGGTATTTCGTGACGTGCGCATAAACGATGTTCTGGTGGGAGAAACAGGGTTGAATGCCTATCTTGCCGGTGCGTTCGGTGTGCCTGTAGCGCTTATAACAGGCGACGATGCGCTCAAGAAAGAATGCGAAGAGTTGATGGGCAAGGTTAATTGCGTCGTTGTAAAACAGGCTATATCGAGATATTCGGCATGTTTTAAACCGCAAGAGCAGGTGCTCGAGGATCTGGAAAAGTCCGCATACGAAGCAGCTAAAGCCAAAGCGAGCTGGAATTTGCTCAAGCCGCCGGCGCCGGCAAAGCTCACTCTGTCAATGAATGACACTTCCATGGCAGACGCCTGCGAGTTGGTCCCCCATGTAAAACGGCTCAACGACCGAGACGTGGAGTTTACCGACCAGGATTACAGCGTGGTGTTTCGCGTGATGCTTGCTCTCGGAGCGCTTGGAGCCAGTAGAAAAGACCAGCATTTCAGTTAGCTTGCGGAAGTGAAACAGTAATATTCAGACAGTCAAATGAACTATTTGACTGAAAAGCGACTCCACGGGGGCAAACAGCGCAGCTTCCCGCTGGACGAGGCTTGCAGCTACATTAAAATTCGCTAATTTTGCTTTATAAGCGCGGTTTGACGCCCTTCTGCGGGTAATTAACAACTGACAGGGTTTTTTGTCACCTCCGCGACCAGCCTGATTCAGGTCTGGCGGTGATTCCGTGCGGCGATTTTCGTCCGCAGCGAACCCGGTCACCTGCGACTCCCGACCACATTAGGCTAATTGGCAATGTTTCAATCATACGAACAGCTTTCATTCCATCAGCAAGTGATAGTACTCAACCAGTCGTATCCTTGCCCCCGCTGCCAAACCGGGATTCTTGAGCCATACGGACTGACCGAAACCTTGTCCTGCAACAGCTGCGAGCGCTGCTTCGTACCGCTGCGCGGCGGCAGAAGACTGTATCCGGCAAGACGCCTGGGCATCAAAGTGGCGCCCACATACTGGTGGGATGGTCTGCGCTGGCACTGGGCAGGCACTACAGCCACTACCAAACAAGTCGTAGCAATCATTTCTCTGTTCATTGTGCCGCTGGCGCTTCTGCACGGAGCCCTGTATCTTGGTCTCTGGGCTGAAAGACCGGAATGGGCAAATCCCATGCTGGTAACAGCATTGATGAGCCTTTTGACGATTCAGCTCATTTACTTCACTTGCTGGGATTTTGACTTCCTGGCTAAGCGTAAGTCTGAAAGAGAACCAGCAAGCCTTAAGTAGAAACAGATAGATAAAAAGAACCAGAAGAAAGATTTCAAGAGAAGCCTTTCCACAGCAGGAAAAGGCTCGAAAGAACACGTATCGGTCCTTTTGGACGAATGCCTTGCAGCGCTGAATATTCGGCCAGGGCTGACTTACGTAGATGCAACAGTAGGCGCAGGCGGGCACCTGGAAGCAATTCGCAGCCAGATGGGTAGCGGCGGCAAATTGATCGGCTTCGATAAAGACAAAGCATCGCTTGACAAAGTGGCGCAGAGATTGCCTGATGCAGCTTTATACGTGCATGGCGATTACTGCGATATTGCCGAACATTTGCAAGCGCTCGGCATCGGCACTGTGGATGGTGGCATTCTCGCCGACCTCGGAGTCTCCAGTATGCAGCTTGACAATCCAGAAAGGGGCTTCAGCTTTATGAAAGACGGCCCGCTGGATATGCGTATGGATCACAC
>JAYRNY010000238.1:0-6813 GCA_041911975.1 bacterium
TCTGGTGTTTAGTCGCGGGTGGATTGCCGTGTCTAAATGGTCCGCAGGGTTGGGCTAGACCTCAGACGCCGGACTGGCAACCTGTTTTGGGAGAAAATTAAGAAATTTTGTTATTTAGCCAACATTTCCGCGGCGCTGGTTAGAACAAAGGTAGGACCGTGTGAATTTTCACTTTCCGATCGGCGGCTGCGCGCCTTTCTGGAGGGCGGCTTTTGGTCTGGTTTTAGAAAGATGAGGATACAAATATGGGTAAAGCTGTTGGTATAGATCTCGGCACGACAAACTCCGTTGTCGCTGTAATGGAGGGCGGCCAGCCAACTGTCATCGCCAATGCGGAAGGCTCCCGTACCACACCCTCCGTCGTCGCCTTCACTAAGACAGGCGAAAGGCTGGTTGGGCAGCTGGCCAGACGGCAAGCTGTAGTCAATCCACAAAACACTATTTATTCAATCAAACGTTTCATCGGGCGTCGATTTGACGAAGTTGAAGCTGAAAGAGGCATCGTCTCGTATAAGGTGAAGCCCGGTGGTGACAATAGCAGCAAGGTCGTAATTCAAGACAAGGAATACACGCCTGAGGAGATCTCGGCGATGGTGCTTCGTAAGCTGAAAGAAGATGCCGAAAAGTATTTGGGCGAAAAGGTCACCGGTGCTGTGATCACAGTACCCGCTTATTTCAACGACTCGCAAAGACAGTCCACCAAGAATGCCGGTGCCATCGCCGGCTTGGATGTGCTGAGGATCATCAACGAGCCGACCGCGGCTGCGCTCGCTTATGGCATAGACAAGAAGAACAACGAGACCGTCCTTGTTTTCGACCTTGGCGGCGGCACCTTCGACGTATCCATTCTGGAAGTCGGCGACGGGGTTTTCGAGGTAAAGGCGACCTCGGGTGATACGCACCTCGGTGGCGACGATTTCGACCATGCAATCGTCGACTATGTTGCCGATGAATTTCAGAAGATGGAAGGGGTCAACCTGCGCAAAGACAAACAGGCTTTGCAGCGATTGATTGAAGCTGCCGAGAAGGCGAAGATTGAGTTGTCTTCTGTTTCTGAAACAACGCTTTCCCTGCCGTTTGTCACCGCAAATGAAACCGGTCCGAAACACCTGGATATGAGATTGACCAGAGCCAAATTCAATGAATTGACTCGGGAACTGGTCGAGCGCTGCCGTAGGCCTGTCGAGCAGGCGATTCGCGACGCCGCTCTCAGCGCCAAAGAGATTGATGAAATTGTTTTGGTAGGCGGTTCTACTCGTATTCCTGCAGTACAAGAGCTGGTGAAAACTATCACGGGCAAAGAGCCGAATCAAGGCGTCAACCCCGACGAAGTTGTAGCAGTAGGTGCTGCGATTCAATCAGGAGTTCTTGCTGGAGAAGTCAAAGACGTAGTGCTGCTGGATGTCACTCCGCTCTCTCTGGGCATCGAAACCATGGGCGGTGTTTTCACCAAGCTAGTCGATCGCAACACGACCATCCCGACGCACAAATCGCAGACATTCTCCACCGCTGATGACAATCAGCCGGGAGTTGATGTTTACGTTTTCCAGGGTGAGCGCCCGATGGCGCGAGACAATAAGATGCTCGGCAACTTTCGGCTCGACGGTATTGCACCAGCTCCGCGTGGACTGCCGAAGATTGAGGTCAGCTTCGACATTGATGCCAACGGAATCGTCAGCGTCACGGCGCGTGATGAAGCGACCAACAAAGAGCAGAAAATTACGATTACTGCCAGCACAAACTTGAGCAAGGAAGATGTCGATCGTCTGGTCAAGGAAGCAACAGAACATGCTGAGCAAGACCGTGAGATGAAGGAGGCAGCAGATACTCGCAACGAAGCCGACCAGATGTGTTACATGGTCGAGCGCCAGTTGAAGGAAATGGGCTCCGCCATTAGCGAGCAAAACAGAGCCAAAGCAAAAATGCTGGTTGATTCTCTGCGTAAGAAAGTTGAAGACAAGAGTGATACTGAATCGCTCAAGTCCACGATGGATGAGCTTCGTGGAGCGCTGGTGATAATTCAGCAAGATGCTGCCGCTGCTCAATCGGCTGCCCAAGCTGGAGCTGGACGCGCTGCCGCTGGAGGAAATCACTGCGGTGACAATGCGAACTCTTGCTCGAGCAGAAACGCTTCGCGACACCAGGCTGACGACGATATCGTCGATGTCGAAGTGAGTGCTGCATAGAAATAAGAGCATCGCGGACGTCGACTATAGGATAAGAAAGGAAACGCCTCTAGCTGCTAGAGGCGTTTCTTGTCGAACAATAGTTTAGTAAATCGCCGCAACTCCCGCTTAATTACTGCAAATCTTGCAATTGTTTGCGAGCCGAGGTGATCATCGAGTGCAAGTCGACACCGACTGCGAGTAAGGAAAAACCGGCGTCGATATAATTCTTTGCTTGCTCCGGCAACAATGCAAAAATGCCGGCCGGGAAGTTTTTCTTACGGCAGGCCGCAACAACTGTTTTGATTGCCTCTTGAACTTCAGGATCGCTGAGTTTGCCCAGCTTGCCGAAACTTCCTGAGAGATCATATGGGCCGATGATGATTCCATCAACGCCCTCGACTGAAATAATCTCGTCGATGTTTTTGACCGCTTCTTGATCCTCGATTTGCACAACGACGCAAGTTAGTTCATTGGCGCGATCTTGATGAGTCGCATCCAGTCCGTATGCATGTGCGCGACCAGCGCCAAAACTTCGCTCACCGGCAGGTGGATACTTCGCCGATTTAACTGCACGCAGCGCATCTTCTTTGCTGCTCACATGCGGCACGATAATGCCGTCTGCGCCGATGTCGAGCACGCGTTTGATCCATTCATCGCAGTTGTTCGGCACACGAACCAGTCCCGCGCACTGCGGCTGTTTCGCAGTCAAAATAGCCTGGACCTGCTCCAGCGACATAGGTGAATGCTCAAGATCGATCCACAGCCAATCGTAGCCGAGCTGCGACAGACATTCAGTCACCGCCGGTGGGGGAAGCGAAATAATTGTGCCAATCTGTTTTTTTCCGGAGCGGAGCTTTTCTTTTAGGTTGGCAAATTTCACTGGCGTTGCTCCTTCGGGAGAGGCACGGATTATAGCCTTTGGTGCTAGCTATCCTGGTTTCAGCTTTACGATTATTCGAGGGGCTTGACATCGTGGCGTGAGCCTCCGCACAGGTTTCTTGCTGTTTCTTGGAGATTAGGTTAACAACCTGATAGGGTCCCAAAGCTCAGAGACTATGTATGATAGCGGACGTTGACATTCCGGGTGGATGAAAAGAGGCTGCCTGGTTTTGGCGAACCTGGGTGCAGGTCCAGCCTTCCTGCGAGGAGTAAGCTCATGTTTTTCAGACCATTGATTGGATCGGTTGCGGCGCTGTTTTTGGCGTCTGTGGTCGGCATTAGTCCATATGCCGCATCGGCTCAAGGACAGCCGAGTATTTCGGTCGTAAATTTGCAAGTCCAACAGCGCAGCGACGGTACTCAAATGGTGGTCACGCCGCGTGGGCAGCTGGTCATGCTGCCGGGCGCCGGGGTCAATGGCAATGTTCTTCAACTATATATGGGAGCCAACGGTGGCTTTTGGTACACGGATCGCAAGGGGCAAACCGAAGACATCACTGCGTATGTAGATCAAATCCGTAAACAGAATGGTACGGCTTCACAAACTGTGTCACAGCAGGTTGCACCGCCACAGTATGCGCCGTATCCGACTTATGCTATGAATCAGTCATATCCCTCGAGCCAGGGATATCCGGCGCAGGTGGCTCCATCAAATCAGGGTTATCCGTCCAATCAGGGCTATCCACCGAATCAAGGGTATCCGTCGAATCAGGACTATCAGGCGAGCCAGGGCAATCAAGACGCGAATTACCAGCAAGGTAACGCCCAATCGTCGTCCTCATCATCTTCCGGAGGAAGTGGTATTGGCACCGCAATGGCAGCCGGCATGGGAGCAATGGCCGGATCCGCGCTAGGCAATATGGCGTACTACAACAATGTGCCATATGGCACGCCGATGTATTACAACAACAACAGACCCTACTACAACAACGGCGAGGGTCATGGGGTTTTCGTCGACGACGGTGACGTGCAGTGGAATCACGTCGCTGCTGCAAATAACATCCAAAACACTCGGCAACAGCAAAAAATAGACCAGGCTAAGAGCTATCAAGCGCAGCGCGCTGCTGTGCAGGCTCAAAATGCGCCCTATCAGCAACAAAGTGCACAGCCTCAGCAAGAGCAGCAGAGGCAAAGGCAGCAGTTCGATCAAGAGCAAGGACAACGCTTTCAGCAACAGCAAAATTGGTATCAAGAACAAAGGAAAGATTCAGGTCGTGCCACAGCCTGGCAGCAACAGTCGGCTGGAGAAAATCCATTTGTCCGGCAGTCGGATCGTGGCGATCGTCAAGCTGGAGGAAGTGAAAGATCCTTTGGAGGCGGTCAAACCGCAGGAGGAAGTGAAAGATCATTTGGCGGCGGTCAAACCGCCAGCGGTGGTGAAAGATCATTTGGCGGCGGTGAACGGTCCGGCGCAAGAGAATTCGGCGGCGGACGCTCCGGTGGTGGTGGAAGAGAATTCGGCGGCGGACGCTCCGGTGGTGGTGGAAGAGAATTCGGCGGCGGCAGGCGTGCTGGCGGCGGACGCAGAGGCAGATAGAGTGCCATTCGACAACCGGGCGGCAAGGAGAGTAAGTACGGTTTTGTCGATCAGCTCCACTTTGGTGAACGTGACTGGACCATGAATACATCAGGAAAAATTCTTGCAGCTATGGGCACATCTTCAAAGGTCGTTCGACTTTGCGCACTCTGTTTTGCACTATTGATGCTCAGTGCATGTGGTGCCAAAGAAGAGCTCGATGATGTAGCCGTTGCGAAAATGCCCAGAGAGCAAATGGTTGCTACCAGCTTCTTGCCGCTCAATCCCGACAATCCTGGCGAATATGTGACGGTGGAAAGATACCTGGTGCCAGGCAAATATACGGTTGTTGCTTTTTTCAGTCAGTATGACGGGGTTTCGCCTCAGCTCATTCCCTGGCTCAATCAACTTACACAGGTAAGACAGGACATTGCCGTGCGCACCATCGACGTAAATCGGCAAGGAGTACAGGGCATCGACTGGCAGTCGTCTGTTTTGAATGGATCAGGTATAACGAAATTGCCTTATTTCCAAATCTATGATCCGACCCAAAGTTTACGCGCTCAGGCGCGACCAGCCTACGAGCAAGTCACTCAGTGGGTTCAATCACTGCAACAGGGACAAGCCATGCAACAAGGGCAAGTACCTGTTCAACAATAGCTGAGCATCGAATGTATTGGTGGATTCAGGTGTAGCGCCGCGCAAAGTATGCGTTTGGATTTCGACGTTTGAGCTGATCGAACTCAGTTGCGCCTGTTGTATCTTTGCATCGCTTACGCCGCAGGTTTAATGTAAGTTGACGGCGTCAGCGCATAGTTTCGCTTCGAAGCCCTTTCTATTCGGCATTTTCGGCTCAATTTACGCGTTATTTTGGGCTCCTTGACACGACCTAAGCTTAGAGTTAGTCTAACGTGGTTTGTCCAACAGGATATAGAGTGATGCACATTTCTGCGTAAGAAATGTTGAATTCGCGCGGGGTGCGACCAACTCCTCAGCGTGTTGTGATAACTGAATATCTGCTGAATACGGATTGTCATCCCACAGCCGAGCAAGTGCTTGACGCTGTAGCAAATGCCTTGCCCGTGCAGCTTTCCAAGGCAACGGTGTACAACACATTGAACACGCTCGTTGAATCGGGCGTCATTCAAGAAGTTTATACAGAGCCGGGTGGGTGTGCACGGTACGATGCGAATATATCGCGGCATCATCACTTTGTCGACACCCGCAGCGGGCGCATCTACGACATCCCTTTTGAAGCTATTCCGGCACTCGAGAAGAGTTTGGAAGGCAAGTTCAAGATCAACAACTACACGGTCACTTTCTATGGTGAGCGTGTCGATGATGCTTGAGCGAAAGTTGCGTGCAGATTCAAAAAATACCCAGGAAACCTACAACTGAATTAGAGGATTCGACCACCATGACGAAACGCGTAAGAAATGCAGTGCTCATTCAGGCCGCTCTTGTGTCTATGCTGGCGCAAACTGTACCGGTTTGGGCTGAAGGCACGGCACGTCCAAATCAATTCTGGTGGCCGGAGCAGTTGGATCTTTCGTCTCTTCGCCAGCACTCAATTGAGTCGAATCCGCTGGGTGGGAATTTCGACTATGCAAAAGAGTTTCAAACTCTTGATCTTGGTGCTGTGAAGAAGGACATCAATACTGCTTTGACGACATCACAGGATTGGTGGCCGGCTGACTTCGGCAATTATGGACCCTTTTTTATTCGCATGGCCTGGCACAGTGCCGGCACCTATCGTATTTTTGACGGTCGTGGTGGTGCGGGCGGCGGGCAGCAGCGATTTGAGCCGCTCAATAGTTGGCCGGACAATGCCAACCTCGATAAAGCGCGTCGATTGCTCTGGCCGGTCAAGAAGAAGTACGGGCAAAAACTGTCGTGGGGCGACCTGATGGTTTTGACCGGCAACGTTTCTCTGGAAAACATGGGATTCAAAACATTTGGTTTTGCCGGCGGACGTAGCGACGATTGGGAACCGGATCTGGTTTATTGGGGAAACTCGAAATTTATGGCCAGTAATCGCGACAAGGGCGGAACACTTGAAAAACCGCTTGCTGCGCTGCAGATGGGTCTCATTTACGTAAATCCGGAAGGTCCGAACGGCAACCCGGATCCACTGGCAGCCGCCAAAGACATTCGCGAAGCTTTCGGACGCATGGCGATGAATGATGAAGA
>JAYRNY010000239.1:0-3776 GCA_041911975.1 bacterium
ACAAGCTGCTTTCAGTGCCTCGGGTGGTGCTATTGATCTGGCGGAGACCGTTTCGTTGGTAAACGATCTCGATCTGCTCAAGCGCCGTATCGACAGTAGCTTGCAGTCTATCCAGCTCATTCAAAAGCATTTGCGTTTCACTGATGCTTATGCCACCACCCGACTGACGATATGATGCTTCTTGCGCGGCAATTCTATCGATCTCAATTCGGAAGTCCTGTGCATCTTTCAACGCCATGCGTCCTGATGCAACTGCACTTGCCAGCTCGATGTCGATTTCTCTTTGTCTGGTATCCACATCCGGCAAGTTAACGCGTCCATTAGCAATGGCATTCTCGACATTTCGAGTCAGCTGCTCGAGGCTGATTCCGAGCGTCAGACTTTCCCCGTAGCTCAGTCCACCGTCGGCGCGGAATTGAGCTTCTTGCTGCGCAATATTGTCGTATTCTCTGCCCAGGCGATCAGCTTCTCTGGGCGTGATGCGGCCGGTGGCGATACCTTCGGCGATGCGCTTTTGAATGCGAGCCTGGCGAACGTCAATGTCGGAGACATCACGCTCTTTATCCTGCGTCTGGCGCTTCACATCACGACGCAGCTTCTCCCATTCAGAAGCAATCAATATGCTTTCGCCGGCGGTCAGGCGCCCATCGGAAGTGCGACATTGATACTCGAGCGCATTCAGTCTGTCTTTCTCTGCCTTGATCGCACGCGCTTCATCATTGGTCAGACGTCCGCTGATAATAGCCGCCGCAATTTGCTTATCGATGATTGCTTTTTCACTGAGCAAGTCTACCGGTTCTTTTTCACTGTCGCGGATTTGGGTGTCGACTTTTGTGGCCAGCTGTTCCAAATCATATGCAAGAGCAAGTCTCTCGCGATAACTCAACCCGCTTTGCGAGGTGCGGAATTCGGCTTCCTTGCGCTGAATGCGATCTGCTTCAGCATCCAACTCGCGCGCTTCACTGAGAGTCAGCGTACCGGCAAAAACACCATCGGCAATTTGCTTGTCGAGCTCAAGTTGCCTCTGGTTGAGATCAACTGAAATCTCCGTGCGATCGTGCAGGCTCTGGTTAACACGATTGCTCAATCTTTCAAGATCGCCTGCAATTACAAGTGAGCTATCCAATGCAAAAGTGCCGTCGGTTTTTCTCGTGCTTGCCGCCGTCTCCTTAATGCGCTGCAAATCGGAGCGCAGCACAGCAGCCTCGG
The DNA here is from genome assembly GCA_041911975.1 of bacterium. Classification (GTDB taxonomy): domain Bacteria; phylum Cyanobacteriota; class Vampirovibrionia; order Obscuribacterales; family Obscuribacteraceae; genus QKMZ01. Next base: position 1,210 of record JAYRNY010000239.1, read on the forward strand.
CATCAGTCAATCTTCTGCTAGCTAATGAGTCATTGATGCGCTGCTCGATGTCGGAAACACGGCCAGTAATACCTTGCCACACAGGATCACGACCAATCATTGTGCGATTGACGCGCGACTCGAGCATGGAGTATTCGACAAAGAGTGTTTGCAATTCGACAGGCGTAATTTGTCCATCACTCTGAGCCATGTCGCGCATCAATGTTTGCACTCGATCCAGTTGAGTCTTGAACTGCTGCGCTTCAAGTGGGGTCAAACGACCTTTTGCGAGCGAGTCAGATATCAGCGACTCGACCCCTGCTCTGCGGATATTGAGCTGATTGTCGCCGGCGGAGGATGCTGTCTCAGTATTGTTCAGTTTCAATTCAATTTGGGTATTGAGTCTTTCAAGCTCAATCAAAAGCGCCAGCCTGTCGTCGGCTGAGATTGGGCGTCCAGAGGCTTTCAGTGCTGCTTCGCGATCGGCAAGTTTGTTGAATTCCGCGCGCAACTGACTGGCTTCATTGCTCGTCAGCTTGCCTGAAGAAAGACCGTCGTTGATCTTTTTGTCGAGTTGCGCCTGGGGCGCATTAGCATCACCGACAGCGACATCTCTGTCATGCAGCGTGCGTTCCAATCGTGTGCTCAAACGATCGAGATCGAGCGCCAACTTCAAAGTTTCGTCATAGTCGAGCTTATTGTCTGATTGGCGGTATAGAGCTTCCAAAGCCGCAGTGCGGTCGAATTCATATTTGAGATCGTCGAATTCTTGCTGCGTCAAACGTCGAGCCTGCCATCCGTCGCTCATGCGTTTCAAAATGTCTGCCTGGATGGCATCAATATCTACAGAGCCCGATTTGCGATCGCGCAAATGTGTTTCCAGATCGCGACTGAGCCTGTCGAGATCCATGGAAAGACGTACGCTCTCCCAGGTCGACAATTTATTGTCGGAAACTTTGAAGTCAGCTTCAGCTCTTTCAATCTGTGCAAGTTGTTTTAAGTAGACGTCGCCTTCCGCCCAGGTCAAGCGCCCGGAGGAAATGGCATCTTTGATGCGCTTTTCAATTTGAACCTGACGGCTGTCAATATCCGTGAATCCAGCCAAACCACCCAAAAAATTGGACAGGTCACTGGCGTATGCCGGTGCGTGAATCAATCCTGGTTGTAAAGCCAGAAACAAAGCCGCCATGGCAACCATTTTTGCGCGACGCATCTAAAAACCCTCCAGGTCAAAACCGCAATCTCAGCAATTCGACGACGGCTGCGTAAATGATGTTTCCCCAGGAATGCAAAGAGGATGTAAAGTCATCGCGGTTCTCAAGCGACGGCCGCACACCCGTATTTCGCAGGTGAAATTGTACACAGTTTTCAATTACTTCTTGTACGTGATTCGGTAGATTGTGTGACCGAAATCGTCGGAGACAAGCAAAGAACCATCGGCCATCTCGCAGATGTCGGCGGGTCTGCCGAAAGGGATGCCGGCTTTGCTCAAGAATCCCTCAGCGAAAACTTCATAAACAGGCTCTTTGCCTTCGGGAAACTTTACGCAGGTGACGCGATAACCCAGAGGAACGCTGCGATTCCAGGAGCCGTGCTCGGCAATGAAGATTTGATTTTTGTATTCAGGCGGAAACATGTCGCCTGTGTAAAAGCGCATGCCTAGTGCTGCAACGTGCGGACCGAGCGGAACACGGCAGGGGGTGAAGTCCGCGTCATTGGGCCGCTTCGCACCGTACTGAGGATCTTTGACATTCAAACCGTACCGATATGGATAACCGAAATTCATTCCTTTCTTCGGTGCACAGTTCAATTCATCAGGCGGAAGGTTGTCGCCAAGCCAATCTCGTCCGTTGTCGGTAAACCACAATTCTTTTGTAACCGGATGCCAGTCAAAGCCGACAGTATTGCGAATGCCTTGCGCATACTGCTCCAGATTCGATCCATCAGGCTTCATTCGCATCATGCACGCATACTTCGTCCAATCGCGCTCGCACACATTGCACGGTGCGCCGACCGGGATGTACAGCCAACCGTCAGGACCAAAGCGAATGTATTTGTGTCCGTGCGCAAGATCGGATGGCAGCTTTAAATTCACTTCGGCAGGCTGCGGCGGATTGGCAAGGTGATTGTCGATATCTTTGAGTTTCACAACCCCTTTGACGAGACCGATGTACAGGTCACCATCCTTGTAAGCCATTCCCATCGGTCCATAAAGGTCCTTCGCGACGGTGTACTTTACGTCGGACTTGCCGTCTTCATTCGTGTCGACGAGCGCGGTGACGTCGCCGCCCAGAGCCCGCGAGCCGACGTACACAACGCCACCCGGGCTGACTGCCATCGAACGCGCATTCTTCACGTCTGTGGCGAAAGGTTCCATCGAAAAGCCAGGCGGCAACTTAATCCTGTTCATTTCAGGCGTGGTCGCTTTCATTGAATGGAATGTCAAATATCCGGTTGTCACAATCAGACCAATCAAAAAGAAAATTCTCGGCTTCCTTGCCTTGCTATCTTTAGCCTTGTCTGCCGCCGCCATAGTAGTTTTGTTCTCAGCTGAACCTAGCGCAACTCGCTATATAATCGTGAGGTGT
>JAYRNY010000240.1:0-3158 GCA_041911975.1 bacterium
AAGTCTATCCTGGCCTGGCTTAAAGGAAGAAAAAGGTCAAAAAGTAAAGAAAGTGACCAGAACGAAGTGAATTTTCCGCCTGCTACGATCCTCTTGGACAGGGCAGGTCAGAAAAATTCAACGACGTCCTGGTCACCTCCAGACAGATTCAAAACAAACAAAAGAGCAGGGAAATCAGCCCGCGCGCTGATTTCCCTGCTGCAAAAGATTACGACCAGAAGATCGTACAGCCCTTGCGCATGTTGTTGAACTGGAAGGTCTTGCCGCCGAACTCGGCGCGCAACTGCTCCTGCACCTCTGGCGCGACCGGGCCTGTCAGGTCATTGTAGTGCGTTTTTCCAGCGCGCATTGCTGCTGCAATCGCACTCTTGAAGTGCTCGAAGCCGAGTTGTTCAATATAGCCGGCTGGCGCAACCGGCTGACGCCTGGTCGGGATTCTGTTCATAGTAATTCCAAAAACGTCGGATTGGCATTGGGTTTGAAAGGAAAACTGCGAGCAATTCCGTTGCCAGCAATCCGATCAAGACGCCTTCCAGGTGCGTCAGGGTTTACCGCCCTCTCGTACGTAATTCATGATCGTCAAACCGAGCGAGCGGCTGGGCTCGCGGAGGCCCAGATGGCTGCGGGCAAATTCGATGCGCATCGGGATGACTCTTTCGCTGTGGAGTGTGCCCGGCACGTGCTGCTCCACCCTCTTCATGAACTCCAGGTCCGGTCTTGGTCGCCTACCGTGCTCGTCGGCCTTGGCAAAGAAATCCATCAGCGCGGCGCAGTAGCGCTTGTACACGCCCAAGCAGCGCCGACGAAAGAGCTCCTCTTCATACATGTGCGCCTGCAGCCCGATGAAGTAGGCAAAACCGAAAAGAGTGAGCTCGAGGGTGATGAATGAGAACATCCCATCCCAGTTGGTGAGCGCGGAATACAGCATCCCAAGCCCACCCAGAAAGATGGACCAACCGAAGGTCCGGCAGTGCTTGTCGATCAGGCTGTATCGCTGCGACGGAGGGCAGGTGCTTTCCCGGCGAGCCGGCAAGAAGATGCCCCAGACAACGACAATGATGGTGGCAATGAAGGAGCACACGTAGGTGCTTGTGATAACAGGTTCCATGGCTTCCTTTCAGAGAAGCGAAAAGATCGATAATGACTACAGTTACGACTGCAATGTCCATTGCGACAGCAACGCAGAACGCAGCCAAAGCGCGTTCAATCCAGGTTCTTTATTGCGTGAATCAGGGAGGTTCTGCGTTCTGACAGCGAGGAAAATTCAAGACAAAGAGTGAAAAAGCATGCGCTCATAAACTAAGCTCTGTATTTCCAACGGCTCAATGAGCTTTATGCATTTGTGCGTGTAATTAATCCTCTCAGTCTCCGATTAGATAAGCGCGGTTCAAACCGGACCAGGATTTTTCGATGAGAATGGATCACGCAGCGCATGTGTTCTAATTCTCGAGACTGCATTCGATACTTCTTCTGGACGTCGGAGCATTTGTCCTGGGCGCCACAATTTCCCTATACAAAAAAATCTCGTGGACCATCTGTGCACCGGACCTTTGCCCCGACTTGCCCGCGTTTTGCACAGCCAAACAACAAGTTCATTTTACTACTTTGTATCATAAAACTTACCAAAACAAGAAAGCCCATGGAATGCGAGCGAAGGAGGTCGTCCTCTCGCCCGCATCCATGGCTTTTCGAGTTTTCGTGTTTGATCGTCCGCGCTGCGCGGCGCGTAATCAGCCGAAAGTCGAAGCATACGCCTCGTCAATCAGCTCATGCACCATGTTCATGCGCAGAGACTTGTGTTCGGCTCTGAACTCTTCTACCGACATCACGTGACGGGTTCCGTCGACGGGTTCGGCGACGATTGCCTCGACGACGGCAGTCATGATGACCATGTACGTGAGTTCGTCCGGTTGGCTGCCGTAGAGGTCGGATTCGATGGCGCGCAGGAATCTCAGGCGGCTGAGCGTGATGCCGGCTTCCTCGAGCGATTCCCTGTGTGCGGTCTCCTCGCAAGAACTTTCACCCTCGGCGACGTGACCACCGGGCAGGTCCTTCCCGCGCTTATCGTCTGTGGCGACCATGTCGCCGTCTGCGGTGAAAGGAATCACCGCGACTGAGGTGACCTGCTCGAACGGCGGCACGAATCCAGGCTCCCGCAGCCTGAAATTCGCTTTACGCCCGCCTTTGGGCGTGCGCCTTTTGTCAGGTCTCTCGACACGTTCCGACATCAGGAGTTGCCTCCCGACGAATTTTCTCCGCGGTAGCTGACCTTCAGCGAAAGAATGACCATTGCCAGGGACATCGCGCCCCAGACAATGCTCCACAGGGCGGCGGGAACGCCCGTGTACTTCGCCATATTTGTGGCGTCGCTGAAGGTGCCATTGGTGGAGAAGCCGACGGAAATCTGGATTAGGTACCAGACGTCGGTCAGCGAACTGAGCGCCGTCTGTCCGGCCAGGATGAGCAGCATGACTTGTGCTGCAACCGGCGGCAGCTTCAAGCCGGAAAAGAACAGCCCGGCGGCAATCGCCAGACCGATTCCGAGACTGATCAGAGCCTCGCCGCCATGCCGCGCATCGCCCAGCCCGGGGATGACGAATGCCAGGCAGCAAACACCGAAGACGATGCCCAGAACTTTGAGCACAGCCTTTGCGTGTTCCTCCTTGCGCCCCAGGAAGATAAGCAGAGAACCGAAGAATGCGGCCCCCAGATAGCCGGCCGATGAGACGAGCCAGCCCGTGCCTCCCGCGTGGAAGGTCAAGCCGCCTGCGCCTTCGCCGTCGGGCACCATGGTCAAGCCGGTGACAGTGCCGCCCGTCAAGAGCGTCATCAGGGCGTGACCGAATTCATGCAGGCCCGTGGTGAACGTCTGGAGCGGGTAAAGCACCAGATTCACACCCTGGAACTGCATGATGAAGAAGAACAGCACATTGAGCCCGAGCATGAGCCAGAGAGAGGCTCGCTTGGACGGGACCGACGAAACGATGCGATTCATGAGAGGTCCTCTCCATATTCTGGAGCGTTGGGCGCTCCTATTTGGAACGCGAGAAGCGTTCCCAGCGCATTTCGACGCTGTGGTTGCGTGACTGAACACGCGGAATTCCGCATGAGAGCTGTGCCCTCATGCGGATTTTCGAATTCCTCCGGGAGCGCTCAGG
>JAYRNY010000241.1:0-2688 GCA_041911975.1 bacterium
AGGACCAGGGTAGGTTCAGACCGGCCAGAGCGACAAGCGGACCGACGAGAGCCCCGACGCCGAAAAATACATTGAGCTTGGCCACACCGGCGGCGCTCGATCCGGCCGCCAGGCGCAAGATACAAATGGTTCCGGCGATGCTGTTGAGACCAGCTCCCACACCGAGCAAGGCGGATCCTAAAGACAGTCCCAGGATGCCGCTGCCGATAGAAAGAATTCCCAGCCCGCTGAAAAAGAGAAGAGCCGCAGCCAAAAGACACTTGCGGCCGCCAAAACGCTGCACTAGTTGCCTGCCTACTGCAAGAGGCAGCAAAGAACCAGCACTGTAGACACTGATGAGTGATCCGGCTTCAACTAAGGGCATCTTCTGAGCAGCGGCTATGGAAGGTACGAGCGGACCAAACCAACCACAATTAAGCCCGGCCAGCCCCGTCATTGCTCCGGAAATCATCAAGATCCGCAGCATAAGCCGTTCGTTGTCTAGATAAGCTACCTGCAAAAGGGGTGCACCAGAGTGAGAGTCTCCATCACAAGATTTTTGCACAGACAGGCTCGATGCACGAATAAAAAACAGGTTTCAGTCGCATTTCAAAACATTGAAAATAGTCGCATAAAACCTGCAGTCTCGGTTTTATTCCGCTGTAAGCCGGCGCTGAACACTGGCTGTTTCGCCCTGCGCAGCGTTTCCCTTAAGGGCGTCAGCAACTTCCTTAGCGGCGCCGACGAAGTCCTTGAATAGATTCTTGTTGGCTGCGTAGTCTCTTTCAGGGTGCCATTGCACGCCGATGACGAAACGCTTACCGTTCAATTCGACGGCTTCCACCATGCCATCATCTGCGGTGGCTGCTATTTGCAAATCATCACCGGCTTTGTCAACGCATTGATGATGAGAAGTCGGTACACTGAGTTTGTCGATACCGTAAATTCCCTTTAGTTTCGTCAGTTTTGCAAAACCCACTTCATGCTTGTTGAAGCCTTTCTGCCAACCATCTTTACTGGCGTGCAAAACTTTCTTCTCAGGAAGCTTAGTCGGAATATCTTGCACCAGTGAACCGCCGCGAGAAATGTTCAATGCCTGGCAGCCGGCGCAGATTCCCAGAAGAGGAAGCCGTGTCTTTTCCACTACTGTTTTGGCGAGAAGTATGTCGAATTTCCAACGCTCTTCATCCATGACCTCTGTAGCTGGATCACTCTTCTGACCATACAGTGAAGGCGGATAGTCGGCGCCGCCAATCATCATTACACCGTCCAGCGTCTTCAGTACGCGCGCCAGATCTTCCTCGGGCATGGGAGGCAAAAGTACAGGTATCGCGCCGGTCTTTTTCAGCGCTTCGACATATAGCGCCGACAAACCAATCAAGCGAGGCTTGTCGCCGTCAATATCGCAATTCACACCAATGAGCGGCTTGCATGACGTGGCACTCTCACTGCCGCGCGCCGCACCAGTTGCGCAGGTAGCAAGGACGATCAGTAATGCTGCAGCGATTGGATGTTTCACGATAGTCTCCTGACAAAAGCCGCAGGAGATCATATACTTCCAGCGCGCCAGTTTTCTGAATCTCGGCTAAGACGCCCGAAACATCAAAAATAGAAGCCGACTCCACAGTTGACGCTCTGCAACATTTGCCTGGTATTGCCGAATTGATAGTCCAACCCGAGGGGCACGTTGGTGTTGCCGTTGGACGTGCTCAGTGACGGCAAACCGACGATGTAGGTGACGCCGGTCCACACCCGGCCTCGTTTGTAGCGAAGTCCGGTCGTAAACATCTGTTTGCAATTGGATGGGAAAACCGTTGTCACTGCTTGTTTTACAATGGGCTGGTTGTTGAAACTGAACCCGCCCGAGCAACTCCAATTCTCATTGAAGTCATAATCGAAGCCGTTGTTGCAGAGCCAAACATCTCTGTATCCGGGTGAAAACGGCAGATTGGTCAAACCGGTCACATTGGCATGTCCGAAAACACTGCTGGAATTGCCGATCCAGCCGCCTTCGGTGATGAGGCGCAGTTTTGCAGTCGGCTTGTAGCTCAAGCCAAAGGATAGTCTTTGCGGTAGAGTGAATGGCTCAATACCCAGCTTGCCTGTGCGTTTGCCGACACCAGGAATGTCGAAGGTGGCGTTGTTAGTATGCATAGAGCCGCACCAGAGCGGACTTCTATAACTTACACCGGTCTGCCATTTCGGATTGATCAAATAGAGCGCGCCCAACTCGAAGCCGGCGCCTGTAGCCCAGCTCTTGGGCCAGTTGAGTTTTCCCGGTCCCATTACAAAATCCGTCTTGAAGGATAGAACCTCTACTCGTGGACCGGCACCCAGCAAGAGCTTTTCCGTTGGCTTGTAGCCGAAGTTGAGGTAGGAAGAATAGTGCGTGTAGTTGAGAGAAGCCTTTGTATTTTGCCCGGGATTGTAGAGAAGATACGGGCTGTTGAAGGAGCTGCTCCACCCGCCCTTCTCAAAAGCAGCACCGGCGGAAAGCTTCCCACTGAGAGGGCGCACGTAGCCGAGGTTATAACTGCGCATGCAGGTGACCGACGAGAGATCTCCGCCGGCTGGCCCGTTCCATTTGTTGCGCGGATAGATGAATGTCAGTTTGGAATCGAAACGCCCTCGCTTGTGCAAGCCGAGGGAGGCGGGCTGACGAATTTGAGCCAGTCCGGTGTCGCCGACTGCAACTTCCGTGCCGCCGCG
>JAYRNY010000242.1:0-6755 GCA_041911975.1 bacterium
GCACAACCTGCGGTCAGAGCAGTGGAAGACAACATCGACAAGAATTAGAAACATTCGAGCGAGTTTCTCTGATACGCATTGAGCTATCATAGACATTTGTTTCTAGCTGTTTTTCTTTTGAAAAGACCGAGAGAAAATCTGTAAATGCATCGGCATATAAAAGAGATTGCGAAAAATTCTTGTGTCTGGATTCTGGCACTAACGTTTCTCCTGGGACCGGTAAAACCTGTTTCCGCACAGCCGAATGCCGAGTTGCCGCCGGTTTCACCGCCGCCTCCCACAACGCCGCCCGTTCAGGCGCAGCCAGCTCCTCAACAGTACAGCTCTGGGCAGTTGCAACAATCCGGAGGTCCGTTCAACTTTCGACAATTCAACAGCGGCGCGCCGCAACCGATGAATGGTCAGCCTTTGCCCGCACAGGCTACCCCTACTCAACCGATGTCGGCGCCGCCCGGATCTTCTTTCTATCCGCCTTTGCAAAATGCGCCCGCCGCGCAGTTCAACATGCCCGCGCCGACCGCTCCTGTTGCTCCTGTCATTGCAATCCCTCCTAGTCTGTCGAGCGACCCCTATACTCGCGGCAAAGAGTTGATCAAGCAAGCCACAGGAATGATCGCCTCAGGGCAGTTGGACGCAGCAATAGAGCCTTTGCAGAAGTCCATGGATTTTCGCCGTGTCGATCCCACTCCGCAGTTTCTTCTTGGTCTCATCTATGACTCGAAAGGCAATCTTCAGGCGGCATTGAACAACTACACGCAGTCCATTAAGAAAGCCACATCTCTGGGCATGGATTCGTCTCAATTGCGCATCAATCTTGCCAATACGCTGCTCAAGCTGAATTATGTGAAAGAGGCTGAGTTCGACTACAAGCGGGCTATTGAGATAGACGATAAAAACGACGTGGCTCATCTCAATTACGGCCGGCTGCTTCTTTTCAAGGGTGACAACCAGGCGGCATTTAGAGAGTTGCAGCGCGCGCACGAATTAATGGCTACCGACCCTAATCTGCCACTCTATCAGGCTCTTGCCTTGAAAGGGCTGGGCAATGTCGAGGAGTCTAGAATGCAGCTGCAGGTGTTCCTCGAAAGAGCCAAGGGCATCAATTCTGATCCCAGAGTTATCAACATGGCGGAGAATCTGCTCTCCCAGATGAAGTAACACCTCTTTCATAAGCCGCTAAAATTACAGGATTCGGGCTCTTTGAGATTTGTTTTACTCAATAGAGCGGCTATGAGCATTTCTATTTAGATATCCTAGTGCCAATAAGAAGAAAGCCAAAAATCAAATGGTCATCAAAAGAGCCGACGTCAGAGTCGAAAAGGACGAGCTGGGCGAAGTATTTCTGCCCGCGAAGGCTTACTATGGCGCGCAAACATTCAGACTCAAGGAAGTCTTGCCGTCCAGCGGGCTTAAAGTGCATCCTCGTTTGATCGATGCTCTCTTGCTGGTCAAGAAAGCGTGCGCACAGGCCAATCTCGACGGCAAGCGGCTGGACGCGCAGGTGGCGCGGGCCATAATGCAGGCAGCAGACGAAGCTTATGGCGGGCAGTGGCGCGATCAATTCGTTCTGGAAATTCTTTCATCGGGGGCAGGCACCGCCCTTAATATCAATGTCAATGAAGTGCTCGCCAACCGAGCCCAGGAAATACTGGGCGGCGCACTGGGCAGCTACGACATTATTCATCCGGTAAAGCATGTCGATCTGACTCAATCACCCAACGATGTTTTCCCGACTGCGATGCGTATCGCGGTTTTGCTTTCCACCAAAGAGTTCGAGCCCGTGCTTCTCGATCTCGAGCGCCTTTTGCGGCGCAAGTCTCTGGAATTCGAGCGCGTGGTGAAGATGGGCCGCTCACATTTACAAGATGCTCTGCCGATTACGCTCGGTCAAGAATTCAACGCCTTCGGCTCCTCCGTAGAGCGCTGCCTGAAGCGCCTCAAAGACGCCAGCATCGGGCTGACAGAGCTCAATATCGGCGCCACTCACGTGGGCACCGGGCTGGGCGCTGACCACAGTTACATTCATACTGCCGTCGAACGCCTTTCGCAATACACTGGTTTTCGCCTGCGTCCGTCTGACGATTTTTTCCGCATCTCGCAATCTATGTCCGATTTTGTCGAATACTCGTCGGCACTGAGAGAATTAGCTGTGGAATTGACAAAGATAGGCAGCGATCTGCGCTTGCTTTCATCAGGCCCGCGCACCGGACTGTCCGAAATCACAGCGCCGGAATTGATAGTCGAGCGTTCCTTAATACGTCCGAACACACTGCCCAATCGCCGCATCCCCACTCTGGTCGAATGCATAAACATGGCTTCCAGTCAGGTTTTAGGCAATGACATAGTGGTTTCGCTGGCTGCTCAATCAGGTCAATTCGAATCGAATGTGATGACGCCGCTCATCATCCACAACATCCTGCAATCAATTGATCTGCTGCGCTCCACAATCGAACCATTCAACAGCAAGTACCTGCGCGCCATTACAGCCAATCATTCCGCCTGCAACATGCAAATGGAAGAAGCCGGCGTTGTCCTTGCTGTAGTCAGCAAACGGCTGGGTGACAAACGCGCCCAGGAGCTAGCCAGGGAAGCGGAACAAGCTGATTTGACCTTGAAAGAATTGGTTTCGCAGCGCGCGCTCATTGCGAAAGAAGAACTGGATCGCATGCTTTCCTACAAAGAATTGACCGGCATGAATGCGGCATTCTCTTCCTCCCCGGATAGTGACACTACCGGTGGTGCGGCATAATTGGGCGCCACAATGCGCATTTGTGTTTTAGGCTCACATGAAGAAATGTGAAACTCGGGCGCCGGTTTTCTTCAGGTATTGTCAGCCCTTTATTCGGTAATATTTGTAGCTTCGAAGCCCCCTTTAGGAAACACTTTCGAGGTAGATCCGAGTTTATGCTGACTGGATATCGATTCGAGATGATCGTCGGCTGCATGAGGTCTGGGAAATCCAGCGAGCTCATTCGCAGAATAGAACGCGCCCGTCTGGCGTACCTGCCGACCATCATCGTGCGCCCGGCTACCGATACGCGTTCCAAACCCAATCAAATAGAATCGCGAAATGGTCTGGCTTCTAAAGCAATCGTCGTCGAGTCGGCCCGGGATATATTGAAATACTCGTCGCATGCGGTCGTTATAGGCATGGACGAATGCCAGTTTTTCTCCAATGACGTGACCGAAGTCGTTCTGCAGCTTCTGCGTCAGAAGAAGAAAATCATCGCCTGCGGGCTGGATCTGGACTACAGGGGCAAGCCCTTCGGCCCCATACCCGAGCTTTTGTCCATAGCCGATCGAGTCGATAAGCTCCTGGCAGTCTGCCGAAAGTGCGGCTCCGACTTTGCCTGCCGCACCCAGCGCATGGTCAATTCCAACGAACAGATTTTGGTCGGAGATGCTCAATACGAGGCCCGCTGCCTGTCTTGCTTCGAGCCGCCCAGCGAGTATCAGCTCAAGCTTGAGCTGGACAATGAATATCACCCGGAAGTGCCACCTCTGGCGTCCATGATCGACTGCGACCCGGAGAGCGAGATCGCCTTAGGGGAAATCGGTGAAGTGCTTCCTTTGCTGAATATAAACAGTCTTTAATCTTTTTAATTATCAAGACCCAAAAGTTACCGCCAAGATGGCGTGGGCATATCTCAGGCAGCCTTATGTACTGAGAGGAGCTATTTATGTGTACTTGGCGTCAAGCTCTAAGCGATTTCTTCACTTTCAAATGGCTGAAACCGAACTCTCGGCCAAAAGAATGCGCTGAGAAACCAGAGCAACTTAAGACTATTTGGAAGGATACGTTTAATCGTCTAGAGGCCTATTGCCCGGAAGAGCCGCTGCATGAGCATCAACCCGAAGTCATCCACATGGCAGAGGAAGCCCGGCAGCGGATTTCCAGTGAAATGCCGGTCCCCAATCAAACACCGACGCACAAATTGCCTGCATCCAAAACCTGCAATGATCTGCAAGCCTGGTTTGGCGAGTCGGTAGCTACCTGGGATCCGTCGGTTAATGCCCATAACGTGGACAGCATCGAGCAGCAAAGCAAGATTCGTCGCCCCACGCGTTGGACTAAGGAATCTCACCCCAAATAGGTAAGTGAACGATTAAAAACGTTGCAAAGAAGCAGCGAGATTAGTTTTAAACTGTCGAAACCTGGCGTGGCTTGGCTTTGCGCCCTCCACTGGTAGGCGCCGATACAACCGATATGCGTGGTGTAGGTGGTAAGATTACTTATGGTCTGCTCTTGATGACCGGAGTTATCAGAACTCCGGGTGCGGGGGTCTCTTATGGTTTTTAGGAATCTTTCCTTGTCCGTGGCTGCTCTTTCTCTGGTGGCAATGTCGGTCAATTTCCTTTGCGCGCAGGATGCCGAGGCAAAAGGCAAAAAGAAACCTGCCGCCAGGACTTACTTCGTTCCGCCGCCGCCGGCATACACTCCTTCTTTGACGCCGGCCATTTACGTCAACGGCCGCGCTGAAGTGGCTCAAAAGACGAGCAAAAAGAAAAAAGAGCCGGAAAAGCAATATGTGTATACCCGCGAGGGCTACGAACAGCCGAAAGCAACGCGTCCTAATCCTTACGTGACGTACTGGGGAAGCTAGAGGCAGCGAAAGAAGTATTGAAAGCCGCCTGTGATTGGGCGGCTTTTTTGTTTCCTATATTTCCACAAATATACAGGGACGATGCATGGCATCGACCGTACGACCATCAAGAGTTATCCAAACCCTAGACGCGCTCCAGCACCATGGCGATGCCCATGCCGCCGCCAATGCAGAGGCTGACCACGCCGTATTTCGCTTTTCTGCGCTTCAATTCCAGTGCCATGGTCAGAATCAGGCGCGCGCCTGTCGCTCCGAACGGATGGCCCAGAGCAATCGCGCCGCCATTGACATTGACCCTGCTGCGGTCGAGCTTCAGCTCTTTCTCGCAGGCCAGATATTGTCCGGCGAAAGCCTCGTTGATCTCGAAAAGATCGATATCTTCCATCTTCAGCCCGGCCTTTTCCAAGGCCAGTGGAATAGCAGGAACCGGTCCAATACCCATGATTTCCGGAGGCACTCCGACAACCGCCCAGCTGAGCACTCTCACCATCGGCTCCAGTCCTTGCTTTTCGGCGATCTTTTCACGCGTGACCACAAGCGCGGCGGCACCATCTACGATGCCACAGGCATTGCCGGCGGTCACGGAGCCGTTTTTCTTGAAGGCAGGCTTGAGTTTGCCCAGACCTTCCAGGGTCGTGTCCGGGCGCATATGCTCGTCGACATCGACAACCTTGGTTTTGCCCTTGCCAGCGGGCACTTCCACAGGCACTATCTCTTCAGCATAGACGCCTGCGGCCTTCGCCTTTGCTGCGCGCTTTTGAGATTCGAGCGCAAACGCATCTTGTTCTTCGCGCGTTATCTTATGGCGCTCTACAAGGTTCTCGGCTGTTTCGCCCATGGACGCATTCGGCAGAGTGTCGCGAATGTCAAGCCCGTCGAACATCTCCGTGGCGCCCATGCGACCGCCCCAGCGCATGCCCCAGCTCATATACGGGGTCATGGAGAGCGAGTCTGTGCCACCGGCAAGAACTACTTGTGCCTGCTCTGCATCGATGAGCATCTCCGCCGTAGCCACCGCTTGTACGCCTGATCCGCAAAGCAGATTCAGGATTAGCCCGGGGCTCTCTTGTTTCACGCCGCTGCGCAGCCCCACGTGGCGCGCCAGGTAGATGGCGTCCTTGCTGGTCTGCAGGACATTGCCCATAACAACCTCATCAACCTTTGCCGGGTCGATTTTCGCCCTTTGCATTGCACCTTTAGAGGCAGCTACTGCCAGATCGGTCGCTGTTTGCGAAGCCAGACCACCTCCGTATGCGCCAAAAGCCGTCCTTGCACCGGAAACCACAACAAGTGGACCTTTGCCGTTTGCACCATTTTTTTCTGCCATTACTCACGCCCGCCTTATCAAACCAGGTTGCCATACCCGTAAAAACTAAAACAAGTATCAAGAGAATATTCAATAGCCATATTGTCAGGCTAGAATTTACGGACTTTAGCGACTTTACGTGCTTTTTTTAAGATTCGAAATCAAACAAACCAAATATGGAGGGCTGAACCTTGTCGAAGGTTGGTGTACCGAAAGAGATTAAGAACAACGAGTATCGCGTTGCCCTGACACTGGCAGGGACCAGCGCCATGGTTGCAGCCGGACATACGGTTTATGTAGAGAAGAACGCTGGTGTCGGCAGTGGTATCACCGACAAAGAATACGAAAAGGCTGGCGCCAAGATTTTGCCGGATGCGAAGAGCGTCTTCGGCGAATCAGATATGATCATGAAGGTCAAAGAACCGCAAGCCAGCGAAGTAGCAATGCTCAAAAAGGGTCAAATGCTCTTCACTTACTTGCACCTCGCCGCTGAGCCCAAGCTGGCTCATGACCTGGCGAAGACCGGTGCTACGTGCGTGGCTTATGAAACAGTCCAATTGGCAAACGGCTCTCTGCCCCTCCTGACGCCGATGAGCGAAATCGCCGGACGTCTTTCCGCACAAATAGGCGCCAACTACCTCGAGCGTCCGATGGGCGGTCGCGGCATCCTCCTGGGCGGCGTTCCTGGTGTTGAACCCGGTCGCGTTATCATCATCGGTGGTGGCGTAGTCGGCACCAATGCAGCCAAGATTGCGCTCGGACTCGGCGCCCGCGTCACTCTGTTCGACGTCAACCTGGAACGTCTGCGCTACCTCGACGATATCTTCAATGGTCAAGTGCGCACC
>JAYRNY010000243.1:0-2349 GCA_041911975.1 bacterium
GCCGGACTCTCAATCAGGCAAAGTCGATGTTTATCTGCAGGAAAACTCCAACAGAACCTTTGACGATGCGCGCGCTGCGATTGGTCGCAATTGGTGTCCGCCGAGGCGCGGCAAGGGTCCTGTGATTCGGATGAAACTGGACATGCACGGCTCCGTAAGCGAGAAGTACATCGTCGAATCCTCGGGCGACTCTTTGATGGATGAATCGGCCATGAACGCTATCGAGTATCAGGCGCCGGAGTTTCAAGCGCTGCGCAACATGTACAAAGAAGGGGCATTCGACGTGATCTTCAATTACGGCTGGCGCAAACCGATTCTTGTGAGATTGCGCCTGGCACCGGCGGAGGATGCCCCGCCAAAACCAGGAGATCAATCGAGCGCCGACGAGGGCAACGGCAACGCGCGCATCACAGGCAAAGTAGTCGGCGCGCGCGACAATCACGACGAAAAGAACCCACCAAATGATTAAATCGCGTGGTGTTGCGTTAGTTGTTGTTTTGACCGAGATGCGCGGCAAGCCTCGTCCTTCAGGGCGAGGAGGATAGCGCCGGCGGCGCAGACGCCTTGTCGATCAGTGTGGGGTGCGTTGCTGCTCAATATACTGGCGAACAATGCTGATAGGGGCGCCTCCGCAACTTCCAGCGAAGTAGCTAGGAGACCATAGACTGTCTCCCCAGAGCTTCTTGGAGATGGCGGCACCATGTTGCTTCCGAAGCAGACGACTGGAAACACCTTTCAGGCTGTTTACTAGATGCGAAATTGCGACTTTCGGAGGATAAGTCACCAACAAATGGACATGGTCGTCTTCGCCGTTGAATTCGAGCAATTCAGCCTCAAAGTCCTCGCAAACATCGGAGAAAATCTCCTGAAGATCGGACAACAGGGATTTAGTGAATACAAATCGACGATATTTGGTCACAAAGACCAAATGCACATGCAAATTGAACACGCAGTGTCTACCGCGTCTAATGTCAGTGGCAGCTTTCATAGACCAACAGTATAATTCAATGTATGAAACGACTGCAAGCATACAAATTTCAGTTGATGGCGACGCCAACGCAAGAGCGCAAAATGGCACGCTTTGCTGGTTGCCGACGCTTTGTGTATAACGAAGCGCTGGCATTGCAGAAGCGGCGTTTTGAATCTGGTGAATCAAGATTGGGATATGCTGCGCTGTGCAGAGAACTTACAAAGTGGCGGCATTTGAAAGAAAAGTCGTTTTTGGCGGAGGCACCAACACATCCACTTCAGCAAGCGCTGAAAGATCTAGAGCGAGCGTACGGCAATTTCTTTGGTGGTCGCGGCGGGTTACCGAAGTTTCACAGACGAGGGAGACAGGATGGATTTCGTTATCCAGATCCGAAACAGATCAAGCACGATGAGGTGAATGGCAGGATCTTCTTGCCTAAATTGGGATGGATGCGATACCGAAAGAGTCGGGAAATAGCAGGTGCGATCAAGCAAGTTACAGTGAGCCGAAAGTGCGGACGGTGGTACGTGAGCATCCAGACAGAGCGTGAATTGATCGGCAAAGAGCGAGTCAACGACTCGATGGTAGGGATAGATATGGGGGTTGCGAGATTTGCCACGTTATCTGATGGCACTGTGTACGAGCCGGAAAATCACTACAGGAGGAACGAGAAACGGCTGGCGAAGGCGCAGCGGCAGATGTCGCGAAAGCGCAAGTTCGGAGCCAATTGGAGGAAGCAATTGAGGCGCGTTAAGCAGCTGCACATGCGAATCGCCGAATGTCGGAGAGACTTTCTGCACAAGAGCACCAAGACCATCTGCAAGAACCACGCGATGGTAGTGATAGAAGATCTTTGTGTGAAGGGAATGAGTGCGTCAGCTGCTGGTACGTTGGAGAGACCTGGAACAAATGTCAGAGCGAAAGCCGGATTAAACAAGGCAATATTAGATCAGGGCTGGGGAGAGTTTCGGCGCCAGCTGGAGTACAAGCAGTTGTGGCAAGGGGGCATTGTGATTGCGGTGGCGCCGCGAAACACAAGCCGAATGTGTGCTAAATGTGGCCATACTGATGCCGGCAATAGAACTGCCCAGGAAAAGTTCAAGTGTGTTGCATGTGGAGAGGCTGAAAATGCTGATCTCAATGCAGCGCGCAACATACTGGCGGCGGGGCGCGCCGTTATAGCCTGTGGAGAGGTGCCGATGGGTGCCTCGGCGAAGCAGGAACCCACCGTGTCGGCAGCTTCGGCTGCTTAGCCGGAATCCCCTTCCTTCAGGGAGGGGAGGACGTCAAAGGTTTTAGTCCTAAAAACTAACAATTCGAAGCCAAAGCGATTTGCTCACCCCCAGCGCAAAGGCGCTTGTACAGACAGCGTCCAGCCA
>JAYRNY010000244.1:0-4787 GCA_041911975.1 bacterium
CAACACGCCCTCAGGCTTATGGCTATGCGCGAGGCGATGTGCGCCGCTTTTGGACTGGCATATGTGCTCATTGTTCCGAGTCGGGCTCTTCCACCAAGTCCATGGCTGGCCGAGGATCTGGGCAGATTTTTCGTGGCTTTTGTCATGGCGATTTTGCCCTCCGTCGCCATGGGGGCGACCTGGCCGGCGGCAGTGGCGGCTGCTCAGAGGATTTCGACCGAGCCCGAGTTTCTGATTGGCTGGTTGTACGCCGCCAATTTAGATGGGGCGGTGCTTGGTGTATTTGCTGCACTCTTTCTGATTCCGAACTTTGGGCTCTGGGAAACGCTGGCGATTTCCGGTTCGCTCAACATATGCTGCTGCATTATCGCCACCTGGCTTTCGCTTGCTGTCGTGAAACTGATTCCCACGCGCAATCCCATCGAGGACCGTGTCACGCTCAATTCTGATGCCATGATTCCCCAGTATGATTGCGTGCTCGTTTTCCTGGCGGCATTCGTAACTTTCGCACTGGAAGTGACTTGGACACGGCTTTTTACTTTATTTCTAGGTTCCTCCATGTACAGCGTCGCTGTTGTGCTTCTGGGGACGCTCACCGCATTGTGTCTTTCGTCACGAGTGTTTTACTTCGTCGCTAAATTCCTCAATGCAAAAATTTGGGCGGCCACAGCTTCCTCCATTGCGGCAGTGATCATCTTTGCCGAAGCTTGCGGACTCAATCGGTTGCCTGAAATCTTTTTTGCCCTGTCTAAACATTTGGCGGAATTGCATGTACCTGTATTCAATCAATATCTTGGACCCCGCATGGCTGTCTGCGCGCTTTTCGTCATGCTGCCGATCATATTTACCAGTGCGGTTTTCCCAGCCTTGATGGCAGGCAGCTTGAAAGAAGTAAATGCAAAAACTTTGCGAGCGGGCTGGCTCTATTCTGCCAGCACACTTGGTGCCGTATCTGGTGCGCTCGTATCGGGCATGCGGTCGATTCCATTTCTGGCAGAACATTTCGAGAGCGGCTTGCAAGCAAACTTATTCGTCTGTGCCGGTGTAATTTTGTATACAGCGGGGCTGGCAGCCGGTCACCAACTTACGCTGGCGGCAAAAAAAGATCCGCGAGCCGGTTGCGTCGTCTTGTGTGCGGCCGCATTGATGGGTTTTTCGGCAATTGTCATTCCACCCAATGCCGATCGGTTCTTACTGTCTCAGGGGATCGGCTATATTCCGCTGGATGAGAAGCTTTCCTCGGCTCAGATGCGCCAGGCTATTGAAGATGAAAGAAAAGAGTCCTCGATTGTTTTCTATCGCGAAGGTTTGAACTCGACAGTCACCGTTCAGGAATTTCCGAAGAAAAATGTTCGTGTACTGAAAAACGACGGCAAGGTGGAAGCGGCCATACCCATGGATATGGCTATACCCGCGCCCACCAGCGACTATCCGACGCAGTTGCTGCTTGGCTGCTTACCTTATGTGATGTCTGGTAAAAGTAACGCTTCAACCCTCGTTATTGGTTGTGGTAGTGGTGCTACATATGGTTCATTGCGCGAACTCAAATCTGTGGGTGCCCTGGCTGTCGCTGAAATCGAAAAGGCAGTTTATCTGGCCAGCGAGTATTTCTTTCGTGAGCAAAAACGCGCGGAAAAAGCCGATGTACGCAAGGTCATCGGTGACGCGCGAAATTTCTTGGAGTATGTTCCCAATACATTCGATTTGATTGTTTCTCAACCTGCAGAACCCTGGGTGAACGGTGCAGGTGATTTGTATACGAAAGAGTTTTTCAAACTTGTGTCGACCCGTTTGGAAAAAGCCGGCATTTTTTGCCAGTGGCTGCAACTTTATTCGATCGACGAGAAAGACCTGCTGGTACTGCTCAACACAATACAAAGCGCATTTCCGAATACCTATGTTTTTCACCCCCACGGATCAGGCGAGATCTTAATTGTTTGCTTCAACACGCGAGCATCTGGAGCAAAAAACGCGCCGCATTCCGCACCGGCTGATCCTGATAAGCAAGATTCGGCGCAGTCTGTAAAAGAAATCAGCGATGAGGCTAAGCTTGATGTGCATCGCATTAAGACCATTATGGGCGAGCCTGCACTGGCGGCAAAACTTCAATACTGTCACATTGCTTCTCCGTCCGATCTTCTATCGATGCTCGTTCTTACGCCTCAATCATTGGACGAATTGCTTTGGAAAAAACTAGCAACGGACCGCGGTCTGTTCAACACCGACAACAATTTGAGGAGCGAATATTCGCTGCCGCAGCAGCTTCTTGTTAAGGACGATCGCATAGAGAAAAATCTGGAGCTCTTGCATACAGTCAGGTCAAGTTTGCTGCCGTGTTTGAAAGAACTACCTGAGACGCTGGCAGAAAAGGCTGAATTTCTCGATCGAGTCGCCCTTTCTATGGCCGGTTTTTCGCAAAAGCATCCCGGCGAGGGTCTTGATGAGGCAGCACTTGCCGCAGCCTATGAAGCATGGACCTTGCGGGAGTCGCAGGCGACTGCCGCCGCCTGTGATGTTGTTTCTTACATGACCGGCCGATTCCCGACCGGCAAAGAGAGCGGCAGACAGCCACATAATATAGACGACCTTACAGCCGGTGATTGCTTCTGGTTAGGTCAGGCGGAGGCTCTTAAGGGCAACGAAAAGGCCGCCCGTGAGATTTATGCCGAGGGATTCAAGAAGGGTGGTCCCCAGGCAACAGAGTTGAGAGAGCTTTTGGAGAAGCTCGCCGGGCTTGGCTTGACGTCACCTACCGCTGGCTCTCCCATAGCGCCCGAGAAGCAAGCAAAGTAAAAGAGAAGAGGTGTCAAGATGAATGAGTCAATGGTTAGGAGTACAATAAACATGACTGAAGGCTAAGAGCCAATGAGTTACCGACTGCTGCTAATTGAAGACAGCCCGACGCAACTTCTCACGATCAGAAGAAATCTCGAGGCGGAAGGATACACGGTTCTGGAGGCGCGCAACGGCGCCGAAGGCCTTGTTCGCGCGTACAATGAACTGCCGGACTTGATTATCTCCGACGTAGTCATGACTGGTATCAACGGCTATCAGCTCTGCCGCCTTGTGAAAAACGACTCGGAATTGTCGGATACTCCTGTGATTCTTTTGACGAAGCTGGATGGCTCCATAGACCGCTTCTGGGGTTTGAAATCGGGCGCGGACAGATACATTCCGAAAGAGCCGGGATTTCAAAACTTGATACTGGCTGTAAGGGAAATCCTCGCCGAGTCCAAAGTCCAACCACGTTTGCGCATTTTGCCTGACTCTTCACGTGCTCCTGCGCCGGAGGAAATTAACGGCAGGCTCAATCAGCTTTTGGAAAGGCTTTTATTCGAAGCCACGATCATCGATGAAGTGCGCCGCATCGGCGAAGATTTGCTCGATCTCGATCTGATCACGGAAAAATTGTTTGCTCTGTTGTCGTCGATTTTGAATTACCAGTCTTGCGCCGTTGTCGTCAATCAGGGCGCTTTCTCCAGCCTGCAACTGGACCTAAACGACGATACGCAAGAGAGTTCCGTCAAATCATACGTTTCAAAACTGTCGCTGCAATTGGGTCTTCCCCCTCTGCGCGAAGAGGGACTCAAAGCCGGTGGACTGATTGAAAACGCGCTCACACAGCCGATTGACATGACCGGATTGCGGCTTGGATTGCTGATTGTTATTCCCTATCCGAATCAAGCTTACAAACCCGGCGACCAGAAAGTAGTGCGCCTGATAGCCGAGCAGCTGTCGATCGTGCTGCGCCTCTATCGCTCGCACCAGCAGCGAGAAGGATCAGTACTAACACCGTAGGGGCGACGCATGCGGCTCCTTCTCGGAAAAGGTAGTGCTACGGTTTTCCTTTGTGATGGCGCCTTCCGAGCATGCGGCGTCTTCTTTCCAACGGCGATTCTTCTTCCGTGTCGGCAGAAGCGGCGGCCTCTTTGGCATCACCAGCGGTGTCGTCATCTTGCGCCGCGGCTCCATTTTCCGATGTGGTGCCGGTGTCGTCTTGAACTGTTGCAGACACTTGTTCCTCTTCAGGGACGATCACTTCCTGATCGCCAGTGGCAGTTTCTTGTGCCGTTTGAGCTTCTGCATCGAGAGTTGCCGGGGCTTCTTGCACTTCTTCCACTGGCTGCGCATCTTCCACAGGCAGCGCGGCTTCGGTCTTCGCTGCTTCCGCCGATATTTCGTCCATCGGAACTTCGTCCATCGGCACTTCTTCCATCCGCACTTCCTGCATTTGCAGCTCTTCTTCAGGAGCTGTAAAGACGGGCGGCTCAAACGCAGGCTCAGCGGCGACTGATTCATCTACAACTGGTTCTTCGTCTGTTGTCGCAGTTCCATGCGGTTGGACTTCAGCATTTCCAGCATCTTCGCTATCATCGAGACCAATAACTATTTGCGGATTGCTGCTGCCTTGCAGGGGAACTCGAATGGTCTCCTCTTCCGAGTTGAGAGCATCGGCAGCTTCCACAAATGAGTCGGCCGAATCAGTAGAACTTGTCGCGGCTTCAGCTGGCTCACCTGCATGGTGCTGCATGGGTGGTCTCACGAACTCTGCTGTTTCGCTGCGCGACGCATCCAGCGTTTCGCCATTGCTGACTTCGACAACAGCTTCTTCTCCGCTAGCCTGTTCGGATCTGCCCGATGCTTGTTGTGCATCAAGTTGCAACTCGAATGGGTTTTTCAGGCGCTGCCAACCGCCTGATACTTTCTTGGCACTGCGATCTTCTTCTTCCGCCGCCTGCGCAGCATTTTGTTGTTGCTGTTGGGACGGTCTTTTTTGTCCGCCGGGC
>JAYRNY010000245.1:0-3197 GCA_041911975.1 bacterium
CAGATGGGCGCGGACGAAGTCTACATGGTGCTGCTGCACCCAGAGAAGATAAACGTCTGCCCGACCAATATGTTCGAAGTTATAGTGCGTTGTCTGGACATCGTCTTGGACGCCTCTGCGCGCAAAGAGATTCAAACTGCCGAGCTTTACAACCGTCTGGTCGCAGAAGGCAATATCGAGTCCAAAGGCAGAAAGAATGTCGATATCAGAGTCTTCCAGCCGAAGCGCGCGGTCAATACGACTCTTTTGGAAATCGACCCGCAGCGCTCTCGCAAACTGATTACACAGGGCTATGATGAAGCGATGGAGCTGATGGCCGACTACAAGCCCGACGAAAAGGGCAAGGAAGTTTCTGCTTCGCTTGCTTCTTGACCGAGCCTGGCGTATTTAAATTCAATGGTGCTAACGAAACCTTGAATAAAAGCGTTTGCAAACTTGGCACCATATGTAGTGACACCTAATACCCGAAGCCGTTTTTGCGCAGGTGTATCATTGGTTCTTCTTGCGTAAGTTGCTCTCCATCAATAGCTTCGGCAATGAGAAGCTGATGGTCGCCGGCGGAGGTGTAAGACATGACTCTGCAGGTCATGTAGGAAACGCAATTGGCGAGAGCTGGGTGCTCAATACCATCTTTCAGCTTGATGCCGTCGAAGCGATCCATGCCTTCTTGATGCGGTTTTGCAAAAGCCTTGTAGACATCCATATTTTCCTTGGACAAGACGTTGACGACGAACGTATTGCCTGGCTTGAGTACATCAAGCAAAGGTCTCTTGTTGTTTACTGCAACGACAACAATCGGCGGGTCAAAACCACCCTGCATCAAAAAGGTAGAAAGCATGCCGTCTTTCTTTCCGTCGTTGGTGAAGCTGACGAGAAAGACTCCCGACGCGATGCGACCAAGTGCTTTTCCCAGATTGTCTCTTTGTGCTGTTCCCGTCGTCACCGCCGTATCTCCTGGATTGGTTTTTGGAACGCCAATTATACCGTTAAGCCTTGAAACTAAGAATCGCATTCCGTTTGAATGCTTGAATCGAATGTACCTGAATCCTTCAATCCGGCCGTTACAAGCTCGGTGTCTGCATCCTCGCTTTCGATTGAAACCGTCGTCTCCTGTTTGTTTGCTGCAGACTTTCCTTTTGAACTGTTGGAACCGCCGGAAGCTGGTTTTGCAACTATTTGTTTGATTGGCTGCTTTCTGCCGTGGCGCATGTGCCAGAGCATGATTGTTTTGGCCAGTTTGTCCGGATCGTGATGTCCCAGGGCGGCCTGGCTGAGCAGCGAGCGCTTGATGACGACGACACCCAACTCGCGCACACGATCGTTGTCGAGAACGACTGGTTTGATATCGGCCGGGAGTTTGCCTTCGAAGTCGGGTGTCTGGTCGTTCACCAGCACTGCCTCCATCAATCTGTAGCCCAGGTTGCTCGGTGTGCCGGAATGAGAGAGAATCGCTTCCACGTGATCTCCAACTGAATAGCCGGTTGTTTCGCCCAATTGTGTGAGCACATTGGTGACGTAAATTTTGTCGGCGTTGGAGTCGCGGATAGCCTGCGGGATGCCGTCCACAAGCAGGTTTGGAATGATCGATGTGTAAAGACTGCCGGGACCAAGAATGATCAAGTCGGCGTCATGAATTGCTTCGATTGCTTCCGGTGTTGCTTTTGGTTTTGCCGGTTTGAGTGAAAGTGTTTCGATGCGGCCGCCCGCTTCGGTGATTTGCGACTCACCTTCAATGACCGAACCGTCTGCCATTTCAGCAACGAGGGTGAAATTGATCAATGTAGATGGGAGCACCTGACCGCAGCTGTTGAGGACGCGACTGGCTACTCGGGTCGCTTCCAGCATGTCACCATTGGTGATGGCGCATACGGCGGTGAGGAAGAGATTGCCGAATGAGTGTCCCTCGAGACCGCCTCCGGATTCGAACCTGTAGCGGAACAGTTCGGTAACAAGACCTTCTTCGTCCGCCAGTGCGGTAATGCAGTTTCTTAAATCGCCCGGCGGAAGCACTCCCAACTCTTGCCTTAGGCGGCCGGATGAGCCGCCGTCATCTCCTACAGTGACGATGGCAGTGATGTTATTGGTGAACATTTTTATGCCGCGCAGCAAGTTCGAAAGACCAGTGCCGCCGCCAATTACCACCACACGAGGGCCCTTGGCCAGGTGGCGCTTCCTATATAAAACATCGGGAATGGATTCTCGTTCGTTAGGTACATACGCGCCTACGACGTTGAGCGTCATTCTATAGATGGCAATACAAACTATCAGCGCTCCGCCTATAATTACGACGAAGCCGCTTCGTTTGTGCGGAACGAGATCTGCTGCCGTTTCCAGCGTCTCGCGGATTATCATGGACGTGACATGGACTGGATGATAGCCGAGATAGAGGAATATTCCGACAACGATGATGGCGATGCCGGCCAGAATTATGGCGATCCAGCGCTTCAAGCCGGGCAGCATCATGCGTGCCATTCTGGAATTGAGAGTTCCTCTCATCGTGAGCCCTCCCGATTGCCGCCGGAATGGCTGTGTCTGCCACCATTTGCGGTGACGTCGGCGACCTCGTCGAGTTCCCTGTGGACAACGCGCACATACGCTTCAGGAATGCCGCTCGCCAGAGATTGAGCCACACTTTCAGCGATGGTTGCGGAGCGGTGCTGCCCGCCCGTGCAACCGAAAGCGATCGTGAAGTGCTTCACTTTGGCGTCGGTGAATTGAGGAATGATCTTGAAACAAAGCTCGAGAATAGAAACAAGGAAATCTTGTGCCGGCTCTTGTTTTAAAACGTAGTCTTGCACCGGCTTATCCAGTCCGGTTAGAGGGCGCAGCTCTTCGACCCAATAAGGATTCTTGAGGAAGCGCACGTCAAAGACGGCGTTGGCGCTTGGCGCATCTCCTCGTTTATATCCGAAAGACATAACCGTCACTTCCAGGCGGTCAATTTCGGCGCCTAAGGTGTCTTTATGCTTCACTTCCGTTTCCGGCGATTTCCCTCTCATGGCACACCGCTTGTCTCCCACACCTGAAGTATAGGGGGATTATTGAGTCCTTTGCAAATCGCCCGTATTTGCCTTGATTTCAGGCTTTTCGCCGGAGTCAGGCTCAGGACTGGATTGACATTCATACATATTTTTTAGCTTCTCTGACCACTGGGCCGTATGGCTGGAAGAAAGCTCTTTGTTGAGACCGTATGCCGA
>JAYRNY010000246.1:0-3280 GCA_041911975.1 bacterium
ACCTGGTAGACAACGCCATCAAGCATGGTGCCGAATTAGGCAAGGTGACAATCAAGCAAGAAGAAGATGACGAAGATCTGATTTTGCAAGTCAGCAATACCGGCAGTCAAATAGACGAAGAGTCCAGAAAGGTCCTGTTTGACAAATTCTGGCGCGGACAGCCTGGCAAGCGCTTTGTGGCTAATACAGGTCTCGGGCTCTATCTGTGCAAACGCATTGTCGATGCTCATGGCGGTACTATTAATTGCAAGAGCACAGACGACTCAGTCACCACCTTCACAGTCACACTTCCAGTGGCGAAGAGAAAAAGAACGGACCTTGCACCTGCGGATATGAAAGATCTGAAAGAACAAAAGAACTGACTACGCTAATGCCCGTCTCCAGCCATCCGGCAATCGCTCAAAAAGGCCTCGAAAATCTTTTGATCGAGCTTGAATGCCTCAGGTTGCACCGGCATCTCGCCTTTGAAAGGACTGCCGAAAAACACCACCAGGAGAAGGTTTAGCGCTAGAGTCATGGTGACCAGAAGCGTCATCAGAATCTGGACCTTGACGTTTTTCACAGCAAAAAAGTAAGTGAAAACGATGTTGAATATGCCACCAATAATGAGGACGACCCACATCACGGGTGCCACGCCATGTTTGGCGCGTAGCAGCCGGGCGCGGCGATGATCGCCCAGACGCGACATCTCAGTAATCATGCTCTGTTGAATCGCAACCTCGGATTCACCCTGCGGTTTCAACTGGATGATGTTTTTCCACAATTTCCAGGATGTATCAAATGCCAGACGGCTGAATTTGTCATTGCTCATTTCCTTCCATTCGTCGTCGATGACTAGCCGGACGTACTTCTGGCATAGCTCTTGAATGTGGTCGCGGTCGGCAGGCTTCATAGCTTCAGCACACAAGAAGACGTTGGCCACGGCATTAGCCTCTTCCTCGACCGCCCAGCGTGCATCCTGAACGCCGTTCATGGCATCGACGACGACGAAGCCGAGCAAAACCGCGTACAAAGTGCCGATGACGGACAAGAGGTACCCGGCGACCTCGTGGTAGCTAGTCAAGGACTCGATGGAGACCTTCTTTCGCACGAGAAGCATGCCGCCCACAGCCAGCGCGGTGCTGCCGCCCACGACGATAAGGGCGATAAGCCAGATTTTGTAATTGCCAAATATCTCTGCCATCAATATTGACCCCGAGTTTTCACGCCAAGGGTAGAACCCTGGGGGCGAAGAGACAAGCGTGGGGTGCGTACACATAATCCCTGACAAACCGGGCAAATCCAAGGAAAGCCACGGAAAGTCGGTAAAAGTTTGCGCTTAATTGCGACAAAGTCCGCCCTAGAAAAAATTAATCGCGCCCGCTTTCGCCTCTCCACCAATAGTTTTGAGCGTTTTTGCTAAACCAGCCTGCTGGACGGGACTCAGTAACTATAAAGCCAACATTTAACTATAACTGGGATTCTTCCCCGTCTGCTAGTATATACGGGCACTGAAAGCGCGTGTATATAGCTGCGCTGCGGTGCCCAACGTGTGTTCTCCAATGCTGAGAGAGCACGAGAGGGCTGTTGTCCTGTTTGGTATTAGCAGCATTACTTGGTCTTGACCATTTGAAAAGGAGAAGTGCAGTTTGAGGTACATTGGATCTAGATGTAAGCGTTGCCGAGCTGTCGGCGCCAGTGTTTGTGGCCGCATCAAGTGCGCAATCGCTAGAAAGCCCAATCCGCCGGGTCAACATGGCGGCGACCGCAAAAAACGTTCTGAATATGCCGCTCATTTGCTCGAGAAGCAAAAAATTCGTTGGACCTACGACGTCTCCGAAAAGCAGTTCTTCAACTACTTCAGCGAAGCAGCTGCATCGAAAGGTGTAACCGGCACGGTTATGCTGCAAATCTTGGAATCGCGCCTCGATAACGTTCTTTTCCGCTCCGGACTGGTAGCCAGCAGACCGCAAGGCCGTCAGCTCATCTCCCACGGACACGTACTTGTAGATGGCAAGAAAGCATCGGTAGCCTCGATGCGTCTCAAGCCGGGTCAAGTCGTTTCCATCAAGGAAAAGAGCCAATCGACCGTTAAAGGCATGCAAGCCGGACTCGTCAGCGTCTGCCCCGAATGGATCAGCACCGACGTCAAGGCTTTGACCGCCAAAGTGCTCATGAAACCAGAACGTGAGCAACTCGACCAATCCTTCCAAGAAAGCCTCGTTATCGAGTATTACTCCAGATAACAGCGGCTTGGAAAAGAATTCGCATGCCCGGCTCTTTCGAGTCGGGCATTTGCCTTATTGGTCTCAGATCGACGGCGTGTTGTAGGATGGAAAGGGAGCGCGCGTAGGCGAACCGAAAGATCCGAAAGATCCGAAAGATCCGAAAGATCAAAAAGACTGGAAAGATCAGAAAGTTCGCATTTAACTACGCCTTACTAACTGCACCATTCCAAAACGGTTGGCATGACTTCGATCAATCATGATGCGCTGTCGCAATGGATTACGGCGACCCTGGTCGCTGAAAAAGTGGCCCGCAAAGACTTCCCAGACCTGGGCGGCAAGGTCTGTCCGGACTGTGGCTTCAGAGATGAGATTGATCGCAGGGCTTGTCCAATCCACAACACCGTAATGGTGCCTACTATGAAAAGGTTGGGGCAGCCTCAGGTCCTGCTGGAGGCGCTCAAAGACTGCGACCTGGCACAGCGCTACGTGGGCAAATCCTATTTGGCGCCGGGGGTGTTGTGTTGGGTTTTCGAAGGCTTGAGCGTGGAGACGGTAGAGCTGGTCGCAATCAAAATCTTGCGTCACGAACTTGCGGCAGACAAGAAAACCAATGCGCGCTTCGTGTCGGAAGCTCAAATGTGGCAAGCTCTCAAGCATCAGAACATCATGCCCGTGCTTGAAACCGGATTGATTCCCGAGTTGGTGGCTCACCAGCCTCAAGTAAGAGGAAATATAATTCCCTGGGACGACGACACCGCATACGATCGTCCGTACATCGTCATGGAGTATGTAGAAGGCGTCAACCTGAAGACGGTTCTACAAGGATATGGGGCTCTCGGTCCTGAACTGACTATGAGCATCGTTATGAAAGTGCTCGAAGCTCTGAACTGTGCGCATAAGCAAGAGATTGTCCACAGGGATTTGAAGCCTAGCAATATATTCCTGGTTCCTGATGATGCCGGAGAGATTGAAGTGAAGGTCTCGGATTTTGGTCTTGCGGCACGGATGTTTCGCCAGACGGAATGGACTCCGCAGACAACCAAAACTGGTAGCGTATATGGTGACCCATCCTA
>JAYRNY010000247.1:0-10884 GCA_041911975.1 bacterium
CATCCCTAGACTTTGCTTTGAGACCGTCGCACTTCAGATTACCCATTATTTCAACGGGCACTTCGCCATCGGACAACGACCTGTAGCGCTCGGCTTCATTTTCTGTCTGAGCGCCGATACGAGAAATCATCTTTACATAGCGATGAAAGAAAGGTTTTATGCGGCTGTATGACCGGAATGAGCGCGGCGAAATTCTGCCGTTGACAATGACGACAGGAATACCTCTATCCTTGCACTGGCTGATTAGCCCGGGCCACATCTCGGTTTCCACAATCACAAACAAAGCCGGGTTGATGGCGTCCAGCCACGACTTCACTGAAAAAAAAGTGTCATACGGGAAATAGATCACTTGTGCAATGTCGCTAACGCGCTCAATAGCGAGCTTTTGACCGGTGCCGGTAGTCGTGGATACGACTATGGGCCGGCTCGGATATTTTTCGTGCATCGCTTTTACAAGGGGATATGCCGCATTGAACTCGCCCACAGAAACCGAGTGGAACCAGAGCGGTTTAACAGCGGTCGAGCGCAGGCGTTCGCGCAATGCCGCCGGAACGAATCCGAGCTTTTGCAAAACGCCGAACCGAGCTTTGCTGCTAAAAATGAGCACCGGCCAGACGGTCAGAAGCAGCAAAGTAATTCCAATGTAATAGAGGAGAGTCACTGCGCCAGTGTAACCAAGAGCCTACCGGGCTGCCAGAGATTCAACTTAATGGTGAGAATTTTGGCAGAAAGTGCTTAACACGACAGTGCTCAACCCTGGCAGGGGTAGACTTTTCTGAATATGAAATGGGTGTGCCCGGCTTACTTACTGGAGGACAATTGTGACAGTGGCGGTGGCGATTGCGGCTGCGTTCTTAGCATCAATACTGACTTTCTTTACAGGCTTCGGACTGGGAACAGTGCTGCTAGCCGTTTTCGTCCTTATCTTTCCCGTTAATTTCGCCATTGCGGCGACTGCAATCGTACACCTGGCCAACAATGTTTTCAAGTTGTTTCTGGTCGGCAAATTCGCTCGCAAGGACATCCTCTTGCGATTCGGAATTGCCGCGCTGCTGGCAGCTTGTCTGGGCGCCTACCTGCTGACCCAAATCGAAAGTCAGAAGATAAGCATGACTTACGAGCTTCTGGACAGGCACTTTAGAACCACACCAGTGCGCATTGTAATTGGCTTTTTGATGGCGTTTTTCGCGTTAATTGATCTTTTTGGAATTTCGGAAAAATGGGTGATTGAGCCAAAGTGGATGCCCCTGGGCGGTATCCTGAGCGGCTTTTTCGGAGGGCTGTCAGGAAATCAGGGCGCCTTCAGAACCATGTTTCTTTTAAAAGCCGGACTGTCCAAAGAGGAGCTCATTGGCACCGGGGCAGCAATTGGCTTATTAGTCGATATCGGGCGGCTGGTCATTTACTGGAGCCAAATAAATGGCCCGGATTTACACATGCAGGCACCGCTTTTGCTTGCAGCAACGGCATCGGCAATAGCGGGTACTGTCATAGGCAACAAGCTCTTAAAAAAGGTGTCGCTCAAAAAAATCGAAATCGCCGCCTCAGTGCTGCTTTTGACAATCGCGGCCGGATTGGCAACAGGCTTGTTTTGATGTTTCTTACCAAACGAGAGAACCCGACCGACCGGGTGCCTGACGGTCTTTTTTTCATGTGCCAGTAACTATGCTGGAAGGTAAAGCGATAACGCTTTACCTTCTGAGTCTGCTTGTTTGCCGACAATTGGAGAGATTCTGTCGTAGAATCCGACCCATACTGAACGACTTAAGCAGGGTCAGACGACCGGTTACAAGGCTGACCAATGCTCAAATCGCAGAGCGGCTGAAATTCACTAAAAATCGCTCAAACGCTCGCTACAGTTGGGCGAATTCGATCAGACCGAAAACTATTGTCGCCGCTACCAAACCGGCGCGCTCAGTCTTTCTATCCTTTAAAAGGCCCTTTACAGTGTCTTCCCAGATTTCCTTGGTCCGTAGAAGTGAGCTGGATCTTCTCTGGTTGAATTTAGGAGTCGAGCTAGATTCCAATTTTTTTTGAGGTCAGTTTCCGTACATCCTTGCTGGAAGCTGTTTTCGAAACAGATAGATGAGCTTCTGGGCGCTATGCTTCTCGCCACTAGGATAGCCTTTATCCTTTACCTTTTGCTGCGCATCCCGGCACTGGCACTGGTAACGCGTATTGCAGAAGGAGCGGCTTTCTTTCATTTCCGCGAAAGTTAGCCTCACCGTATCCAATTTTTCTCTTTGATGAGATGGCAATCTGCCTTTCTCTTCCAGGCTTTCCATTAGACCGAGAGCAATGTTTAATTCCTGTATTTTTTCATGGTCGTCCAGCCAGCGGCACAGGTCAATAAGTCCGTCAGCCAGTCTCCACTTTGCCACATAATCATCGACATTTGCCTCTACAAGATGCTCGTCAAAGTCACATCTCTCCAGAGCTGCTTCGTATGCAGCTTCTTCATTTGAAAGAGCAAACTCGCAATCCATGAGATTTTTCAGTTGATTCGAAAAACGATGCTGCATGAATTCAGAGTCAGGCTCAAAGGGAAGTAAGCGCCGACTGAGTATGACGACCTCTCGCAAGATTGCGGCACATTCGCCGTATGCTTCGTCTTCGAGTATGTCGTATGCAGCCTCATCGAGACAGTGGGCAAGAAATTTCATTGCATCGTATGACGAATCGGAAATCTTCACCATCTCTCGAGCGACACCAATTGCCGCTCTGTAAGTCCGTCGTGCCGAGATTCGATTATCGTATGCGGCATGAATTTCAGCCAATTGCAATAATATGGTTCCAGCCAGTTCATCGCAGTCGGTTGCAGCAGGACTGCTATTACCCGTAGCTCGCAAGACGGTCAGTGCCAGTTCGAATTCTTTAACTGCGCCATCGTATTCACCGGAGTCAGAAAGGATACTTGCCAATTGAGTCAGATCCTGCGCCAATTCATATCGACATTGCAGGTCATGCGGATAAGCCGCTGCTTCGGCCTTCGTGATCGAAACAGCTTCCCTAAATGCGCCACGCGCGCCTCTTAGTTCTCCGGCACCACGCAAGAGCATGCCTATCCGTCGAAGCGAAAAGGAAATCAGGTTTTGCTGGCGAGTCCTCGTTGGCAGTTTCAATTTCGAGTATGTGCGTGCGACTCCAAGGGCATCTACATAGACGTCAAAGGCATTCTGCATGTCGCCCTGCGCATCTAGAATTTCCGCAAGCAGAATGAGCGCGCTGAACATGTCGTACTGGCAATCAAGATCAGTAGGAAATCTGGCTGCCACACTTCTCGTTTTGAGGAGCCCGTCTCTGAAGGCGTGTTCCGCTGCCTTATGATCGCCAATTTGCAGGTACAGCTCGCCCAACTGGATGAGGCCTGTAAATTGAAAACGCTGAATGAGCACATCCTGAGGTCTGAGCCTGGCCAGATTGGCAACATTGAAGACACTTTCTTTGCGGCTGGAAATCGCTTCTGCCAGACGGTCTTCTTGCGAGTAGAGTTGGGAGACCGTATTCAAACAATTGACGAGTTCTATGATATTTTCGAAGGTGTTTCTGTAAGTGAAGGCGCGATCTCGTGCTTTGATAAGTTCTGCTTCGGCACGAGACAGTGATTTTTTGCCCATCAGCACCATGCCTCCAAATGAATTCCAATTGAATTCCAAATGACGTCCGGATGAGTCCAAAAGAGTCCAAGGACTCATTGTTTGCTCAGGTCTTTTCACCTATGTAGAAACGCGTTGCCGCTGTCTTCGACGACTCGCTCGTCTTATGTTTTTTGTTCTGCTTACAGAACAGTGCGCTTTGTGCAGTTGATTTGTGCGGGGTATTTTTTTCAATCCAATGCGATTGCCGCCTCGACACATGATCGTTGTCAAGAGCAGGCTCAGCCTGGAGAATCGGCGTTCTTCTACTTTACGCCCGGGCTGAAAAGAGTCAACTTAATTCGCAAATTTTTGGGCAGCGTTTTTCTAGAGCAGATCCAGAGCGCCGACATCGACAGCCATTTGAAGATCGGCAGGCATGCGTTTGGCGCGCAAGAAATTTCCGATCAATTTTCTTCCTTCTTCTCCAGCCAGATTTTTTATGATCAAGTGAAAGCGGAATTTGTTTCTCAAACGCTCGATTATGCAGGGTGCGGGTCCGAGTATACGAATATCGTTTAGACCAATCGTTTCCTCCAACTGATGCCCCAACTCTTCTGCCAATCTCTCGCAAGCGCTTTCAGTCGCCCTTGGGTCAAGACCAGCGACCACGACTCGAATGATTTGACTAAAAGGTGGATATTGAAAAAGTTCGCGCGACTCCAGCTCGCTTCCGGCGAACATTTTGTAGTTATGCGCTTTGGCCCACGCGATCGCCGGCATGTCGCAGTTATAACTCTGGAAGATCACAGATCCAGGGTGCTTTCCGCGCCCTGCTCTTCCTGAGACCTGGGTCAAAAGTTGGAAGCCGCGCTCCATCGACCTGTAATCCGGCATGTTGAATGCGGCATCCGCGGCAAGCACTCCCACAAGAGTAACTCGCTCAATGTCCAGTCCCTTTGCCACCATCTGGGTGCCGATCAAGATATCCGCCTCACCCGAGGCAAACCTGGAAAGAAGACTTTCGTGCGCGCCCTTAGTCTGCGCAACATCGCTGTCGAGACGAATTACTTTGGCATCTGGGTATCTTTCAAGAACTTCTTCTTCGACTCTTTGCGTGCCCAATCCATATTGCTTGATGAAGGGTCCTTTGCAAGACGGGCAAATCTTCAAGCCTTCCAGAGTGTAGGCACAATGGTGGCACGCCATGTATCCTTCAGAATGGCCAAGTTTCTGGTGATAGACCATTGACACGCTGCAGTTTTTGCAGCGGACCACAAAACCGCAGGCGCGACAGAAAACATGGTTTGCATAACCTCGTCTGTTGATCAGTAAAATTATCTGCTCTTTAGCATCAAGACGCTCCTTTACAGCTCCCGCAAGCACATTCGAAAAAATGCTGCGATTGCCATCTGAAAATTCCTGGCGCATATCGACTATGTTCACCGCCGGCAGTGCTTGTTTGAAAACACGTTCCGGCAATTCCAAAATTCTGCTTTCAGCGATGGCACGTTTATATGTACCAACATCAGGTGTGGCACTGCCCAAAAGGAGCATTGCGCCTTCTCTTTCAGCTCTCTCCTCTGCGATTTCGCGGGCGTGATAGCGCGGTGCAGGACTCGACTGCTTGTAACTTCCATCGTGCTCTTCGTCGAGAATTATCAAGCCAAGGTCGGGCATATGCACCAGAATGGCGGAGCGCGCGCCGAGCAAAACCTTAACATCGCCAGCCTTGATTCGGCGCCACGTATCGTAGCGCTCCCCAGCACTCAAGGCGCTGTGCCAGACTGCAACGCTGCTGCCAAATCGTGTTTTCAGCAGGCGGGAAAGTTGCGGAGTCAAACTAATTTCCGGCACCAAAAGCAGTGCCGTTCTGCCGCGCTCGAGACATTCTTCCATCAAGCGAATATAGATTTCCGTTTTCCCCGACCCGGTCACTCCGTGCAGGAGCCACGGCTGTGAATTGGCATTCTTCAGACCGACACCCGGCTTTGAAGAGTCACGCTCGATGAGCCGGATGTTTCCTGCAAAGCAATCCTCAAGCGATTGCTTAAGTCTTTGAAAAACTTCTTCTTGTTGTTCCGTAAGAGTAATGGCACCTTTGGCCTTGGAATCAAGCGTTTCGACCCCAGCCAGGGGATCGCGCAGCAGCTCTTCTTCGACGAAAAGAACGATGCCGTCCTGCTCAAGCCGTTTGATCGTAGCCGCTGTAGTTTTTGCTTCTTCCAGCAATTGTCTGAGTGGCATCTGCCCGCCAGCTCTACCTAGTACTGCAACCACTTCCTTGTGGCGAGCCGTTTTTGCATCACCACTGCCCAGGGCAACACACTTCTGCGTTTTTGGCTGCGTACCCGCTTCTGTTTCCGAAGAGACGGCAACAACATTTTCCTGGCGCAGCAAAGTGACGGCTCTGAAAAATTGGTTCTGGCTTTGTTTCGTTTTCTTTTGAAACCGTTGCTTTGCGGCACTGACAGCCAACACACCGGCCTTCGATTCCTTCAGGACTTCAATTACAGCGCGAGCGCTCTTGTCTTTGAAATACGGCTGCATCTCAAACGGTACTATGGCAAAAGCACTTTCGTTGAGAGTAATGACCCGTTTTGTTTTTGGCGCAGCAATGGACGGTATAGCCGCCTGGATTACATCAGATATATTACAAAGATAGAAATCGGCAATCCAGTGCAGGAGCCCCACATAATTGACGTCAAATGCCGGCTCCGGCACCAAGATGTCTGAAATTTCTTTGAAATTGATATTTCCTTCGCGATAAATTTCCGGTGTATATGTAAGAGATACAACGTAGCCGGCCACCAAACCTTGCGCCCCAAACGGCACCAGCACCTGCGCTCCGACGAAGGCATCATCCTTGAAGTGCTGCGGCACTTTATAGGTAAAGAGTCGGTCTTTTAGATCGCGAATCTGTATGTCGAGTGCGACGCTCGCGTAAAGCGGCGCCGTATCTACACCCGGCTGATCATCCAAACTTGCAGACTTGTTGCCGGTCAATCTAAATCGCCGCCCTTGAAACAATCTTTTCTCAAATGAGTATAGAGGTGATGTCACTTTGGTGCCCTCCGTCAATGACTTGCTTTTCTTTAAAACGAATTCGGCGGGCAAAAAGTTCAAAGCCCCAAGGTTGCAAAGCGCAGACTTAATTCACAACGCAAAGAAAAGCCTCACAAGCCTTGCCGGATAAGCAATTACAGCATTTAGACTTTCCCGACTCGCATCGTCCTATGCTGGAAGTTAAAGCGATAACGCTTTAGCTTCCAGCACCAGTGCCCCATAGCAAAAGCCTCAAAGGGGTTGACCTTCAGGGATTTCGAAGACACATCCCAGGCATGTAATCAACGGGCGTTGCAAAGCGAAACCAGCCTGCAAATAAATGCTGCAGCGCACAGAAGCAGGCGAACTGAGACTAGGCGCCGATCACGTACTTTTTCCAGGCGTAATCGCCGGAGACAGAGTGTTTGGAGATTTCGAAGTGAACGTGGCTTTGTGGGCGTCGCGGAGCGCAAAGCAACGGCATTCCCGCTTCCTTGGGAGTGCGGTCGCCTTTCTTCACGTTGCACTTCAAGCATGCGGCTACTACGTTCTCCCAGTTGTCCGTGCCACCCTTGGAGCGCGGGATGATGTGATCGATCGTCAAATCATGCCGTTTTTCGTTGCAATACTGGCACGTATAAGAATCCCGGTGCAAAACGTTGCGCCGGGACAGACTGATCTCTTTATACGGAATCTTGATGTAACTCCGTAGTCGAATCACTGTCGGTAGAGGAAAGTCTGCGTAAACAATTTTGCCGTTATCCTCCACCTGTTCGGCTTTTCCCTTAAGCAGAAGGACAACCGCACGTCTCCACGTACAGATGTTTAGAGGCTCATACGAAGCATTAAGTACTAAAACCTTAGACAAGACCGCTCCTCATGCTACTTAGCATTTGTTTACGTAGGATTATTATAACGATCACATCCCCAAATTGTCCATAAATAGGTATTTTGAGGATTTCGTGATAGAATTAGTGACTTGTCTGTTCCGAGCGAACAGAGCAACTGGTCACGGCTTGCGACCTCTGCAGCAGTCATGCAGCAGTTTGTTCAAACAAGAACAAACAAGAACGAGCAAGCAATTGGTCCAGGGAAGTGCTGTGTTTGGCGCGCCAATCACTCAATGGGGGGTGCGCTGGAAACATAAACACTTTCGGTACCTACTGCGGTGCCATGGGTTAATAGGTGATCGAAGAAATAAAACGGATATACATGCAGTCATACCCCCCGCTAGTACTCACATTGAAATAGGAGCATGAGTCAGCCTTGTCAGTAGCATCAATGAGACAACTGTTGGAAGCCGGCGTCCACTTCGGGCACCAAACCCGCCGCTGGAATCCTAAAATGCGTCCGTATATCTACGGAGAGCGCAATGGGATATACATCATCGACCTGGAGCAGACGACTCGTGCGCTCGACAAAGCTTGCGAATTCTTGCGAAAGATCGCTTCCGAAAAGAAGAACATAGTTTTCGTCGGCACAAAAAAACAAGCCGCCGACATCATCGAAGAAGAAGCGAAGCGCTGCGGAGCGCACTATGTGAACCGTCGTTGGCTGGGCGGTATGCTCACCAATTTTGAAACTATTCGTCTGCGCATCAACCGCCTCAAAGAGTTGGAAGAAATGCGCGACACCGGCGACTTCTACCGCCGTCCCAAGAAAGAACTGGCAGTTCTCAACCGAGAACTGTACAAGCTCGAAAAGTCTCTTGGCGGCATCAAGAATATGCGCGGTCGCCCGGACGTACTCTTCGTGATTGACCAGAAACGTGAAGACATCGCCGTTCACGAAGCCAAGAAAATCGGCATCACCGTAGTCGGTATCATCGACACCAACTGCGACCCCGACGGCATCGACTATGTCATTCCGGGCAACGACGACTCTATCCGCTCAATCAAGCTGATCATGAGCAAAGTCGCCGACTCCATCCTGGAAGGCAAGCAAGGTCAAGCTCATACCTTTGAAGAAGAGAAGGCTCTTGTAGAAGAAGAAAACACCAAAGTGCACGCCGTCGTCGGCGCCAGCACCGCCGCTGCTGCTGAGGACCTCGAAGAAGCCCTCACTGAAGATGAAGAAGGCTAAAAGCCGTTTGCTGGTGTTCTTTTAAGTACTCTCAGGCAGGCTGCTCTGTTAGGCGGCATGCCACAAGTGAATATTGCGAGGAGAAATATGGTCATGGTAGACATTTCGGCTCAAATGGTAAAAGAGCTAAGAGACAAGTCGGGCGCGGCAATGATGGATTGCAAAAAAGCGCTCGTCGAAGCCAGCGGTGACGCAGAGAAGGCTTTTGAAATCTTGAGACAGAAGGGTGTTGCTACTGCCAACAAGAAATCTTCCAGAGCCGCCTCCGAAGGGCTGGTTGTCGGGCAAGTTTCCAAAGACGGCAAGACCGGCGCGCTTATCGAAGTCAACTGCGAAACCGACTTTGTCGCCCGCAACGAAGAATTCGTGCAATTGACCAAAGACCTGGTTGAAGTAGCCCTTTCCACCAAAGCCGCTTCTGTTGAAGCCCTCAACAAGCAGCCGATCAAGGGCACGACTGTTGCTGAACACGTCACCGCCACCATTGCCAAGACAGGCGAAAATATCATCATCCGTCGCGCCGCTCTTGAAGACTTGCAAGGCAAGGAAGGAGTGATTGGTCTTTACGTTCACGCTCTGGGCGGCAAAATGGGCGCCATCGTCACTCTTGAAGCCGACAAGAAAGTGGATGCTGAAAAGGCTCAAGCCCTTGGCAGAGACGTAGCAATGCACATCGTTTCGGCTAAACCTCAATATGTGAGCAAGAGCGATATCCCGGCAGAAACGATTGAAAACGAGCGCCGCATCGAATCGGGCAAGCAAGATTTGGCCGAGAAGAAACCCGAAATGCGCGACAAAATCGTGCAAGGCCGCATCGACAAGATTTTTGCCGAGCGCTGCTTGAACGAACAGCAATTCGTCAAGGATCCCACTCAATCAGTAAGCAAATTCCTGGCCGCAAGCGCCGGCGAATTGGGAGCCAAGCTGGAAGTGAAGAGCTTCTCTCTCTTTATCCTCGGCGAAACCCAGGCTGATTCGAACGGCAAAGGCGACGAGTAAAGCGCCGCTTGACTAGACAAGTTGATGAAAGCCGCCTCCCCTGAGGCGGCTTTTACTTTGCAGCCGGGCTTCAATAAGACTGCATGAGTGGAAGGCAGGATGCGGGTTAGGGTAAGATCACTGGTTAAATTGACACAGCCAATCGAGGTTGCCAAGCCAGCATGTCAGGCACATCAGGTACATCAGGTACCTCCAGTACAAAGGAATCCCCACTAGTGAACGCGCAACAAGCCGGCTCCGGCAAAGACCCCATGTACAAGCGCATACTGCTGAAGCTCAGCGGCGAGGCTTTGATGGGCAGTGAGAAGTTCGGCATCGCCCCTGACGTGATTGGCCCTATAGCCGAAGAAATCATTCTGGCGCAGCAGCTGGGCATACAGATAGCCATTGTTGTGGGCGGCGGCAACATATTCCGCGGCGTCACCGGCAGTGCCTGGGGCATGGACAAAGCGGCAGCCGACTATGTGGGCATGCTGGCCACCGTTATGAATTGCCTTATTCTGCAAGAAGTTTTGAAGTCTAAAGGTGCTCAGGTGCGCGTCATGACGGCAATCGCCATGCCTTCCATCGCCGAACCCTTCATTCGGCTGCGCGCCATCCGCCACCTGGAAAAAGGGCGCATCGTCATCTTCGGCGGCGGAACAGGAAACCCGCACGTCACCACAGACACAGCAGCAGCGCTCCGAGCAGCCGAGATCAAAGCTGATTCTGTGCTCATGGCCAAAAACGGCGTCGATGGCGTCTACGACGACGACCCGCGGAAAAACCCACACGCAAAAAAAATCGAGCGCATTAGCTTCGAAGATTTGATCAGGCAGGGACTGAAAGTTATGGACCCTGCCGCGGTATCCATCTGCAAGGAAAACTACATCCCCATAGTGGTGTTCGACTTTGCTAAATCAGGAAGCATCGAGCGAATTGTTATGGGCGAAAAAGTGGGAACACTGATTGGCACTCGCGTTGGAGGAGCAAAATGAGTACTGCTACTGAAGTACTGGCATCGGCCGAAGAGCGGATGAAAAAGGCAATCGCGAATCTGCAAAAGGAATTCGTCACCATCAGGACAGGGCGCGCCAATCCGGCCATCCTTGACCGTGTGGAAGTGGAGTATTACGGCAGCCCGACACCACTAAAGAGCCTGGCCAACATATCGGTGCCGGACGGTCGTTCGCTATTGATACAG
>JAYRNY010000248.1:0-2693 GCA_041911975.1 bacterium
AGTCTCTGCCCTTCATTGTTGTTGCCTACTTCGATGAGCTTTGCCACCCCGAAGTCCACAACCTTCACGTAGTCCTTTTCTTCGTCGTACTGCGTAAGAACGATATTGCTCGGCTTCAAGTCGCGGTGCACGACACCTTGCTTGTGAGCATGGTCGAGAGCGTCACAGGCTTGAGAAATCAGTTTTATGGAGCGCTCAACTCCTATCTGGCCTTCTTTCTTGATCAGGTCGGATAGAGGAGTGCCTTCCAAAAATTCCATGACGATGTAGGGCTGGCCGGCGGGCGATATGCCGAAATCGTAAACATCGATGATGTGGGGATGCTTCAGGCGCGCTGCCGCTTTTGACTCTTGCTGGAAGCGTTTGACGCTGTTTGTGTCTGAAATCAACTGCGAAAGCAACATTTTGATGGCGACGACGCGCTCCATCAAGGAGTGTTTTCCGCGATAAACAACGCCCATACCGCCCTGGCCTAACACTTCCAGGATTTCATAATTGCCCGCCAGGACCG
The DNA here is from genome assembly GCA_041911975.1 of bacterium. Taxonomy (GTDB): domain Bacteria; phylum Cyanobacteriota; class Vampirovibrionia; order Obscuribacterales; family Obscuribacteraceae; genus QKMZ01. The sequence goes on from JAYRNY010000248.1 coordinate 512, forward strand.
TGCCGATCAGAGGATCCTGGATTATCGGGCGCAGCAGTGCGCCGTCATGGGGGCAGGCGGTATACAAGCCTGTGAATTGCCGGTTGCACTCCACACAGATGCGGTTGTCTAAAGCAGGATTTGTATTTCCGGCAAACACGCTTCTATAGATCCCTATCTAGTCTCATCTAGTGCCATCTTCGTTCAGTTTTCCCGCCCACGCTGCCTTTCCTGGCTCTGGCCAGGTCCATGAGCGGGGAGGCGCCATGGTTAAGCATTATTAATGTACCCACTGCACTTATACCATAACGGCGGATCTCACAGTTTTCATCATAATTTGGCTCGATTTGGAAAAAATCGCTCTAGCGGGGGATGGGCTCCCTGACGGCTGATAAACAGCCGTTCTCCACATTGAAAAATTGCGAATCAGCCAGCCATTCAGGTTTGAAGCTGGATAAATGAGTAGTGGTGACGAAAGTTTGCATCCCACTGCCAACTATCTCCATGAGCACTTCCTGCCTGAGCAAATCGAGTTCGGCAAGCACATCATCCAGAAGCAGCACCGGCTGCTCGTTAAGCGCTCCCCGGACCGACTCCAGCTCGGCCAGTTTCAAGGACAAGACCAGCGACCTCTGTTGGCCCTGGCTGCCGAAATGCATTGCGCTCTTGCCGTCCAACTGAAAGGAGATGTCGTCGCGGTGAGGCCCGATAAGTGTCTGCCGGCGGGCGATTTCCTCTGCCCTCAAGTCTTTGAGCATCAAATAGATGATTTTGGCAATTTCTTTTGTCTCTGCATTTTTCAAATCATCGATATCGAACGACTTCAACTTTTCTCTTAGATTGCCGTCGTCGTCTTCCTCTTCGGGGTCATCTCCTCGGGAGCCGTCTCTTGCACTTTTGCTTTTGAACATATACTCGCTGGAGAGCTTTTCTCTTTTTCCGGACAAACGCTCGTGATATTTTTCAGCGATGGGAATCATCTCTGACATCAGGTTTAGCCGCTCCTTGATGATTTCGGCCCCGGCTTTTGCAATTTGAATATCCCAGGTCTTCAATTGTTCGCGATCGCTCTGACTGAAACGCCCGCTTTCGGAAATCATTTTGAGAAGCCGGTTTCGCTGCGCCACAATCTTCTGGTACTGCTGCAGTCTTCCTGTGGCCGCGGCTTTCAGATTGCACAGAAGTATGTCTATCCAGTCTCGCCGAAATGCCGGCCCGCCGCGCACGATGTTCAAATCCTGACTCTTGAAGCTGACGACGATCAGCCGCCGCTTCAGGGCGGCAGTGGAAGATTGTTTGACGCCATTTACTTTTATCTCGCGTTGCAGTGAGGCAGTCACTGAGTTGGCCGAGAGATTTCCGGTTTTCGATTTCAAACGAATTGCAATCGATTCGGTCATTCCTTCCGCTTCGAAGCTGATTTCCAAACCCATGCTGTCAGCGCCATGGCGCACCAGCTCGAAGTCTTTGGCAGCACGATAGGCTTTGCCAGTGGCCGCGTATTCGATCGCCTCGAGCAAATTGCTTTTGCCCTGCGCGTTTTCCCCCAGGATTATGTTGCCGAAGGCGTGCGGCTCCATGTGAGCCGTTTGGTAATTGCGGAAATTTTCCAGACCGATTTTTGTTATGCGCACGTTTTTGACTATGCCGGCTGTTTGCTCTTGTCGCCCGGATTTGTTTCCTCACCCTTGGTCTTTTTAGCATCATCAAGGACCGTGCGGGCCTTCTCAGCATCGTTGTTGATTTGCTCCTTAAGCGCATCAATGCCGGCGAATTTCTTTTCGCCTCTCAAGTATTCGACAAACTGGACCGTGCACTTGTCGCCGTAAATGTCTCTATCGAAATCAAACAAATGCGCCTCAACTAGCGGATCTTCATTGGAGTCTGCTGCCGATTTGAAGGTAGGACGGTAGCCGACATTGATTACACAATCGAAGATTTCGTTGGAGCCCAGCCGCATGCGGCCTGCATAAACACCGGTGCGGGGGATCAGTTGAAACTCGCGCAATTGAATATTGGCAGTCGGAAAACCAATCTGCCTGCCGCGCCCGTCGCCCTTTATCACTTCACCGCCCACGCTGTAAGTCCGGGAAAGAAGCTTCCCGGCTTTCTGCATGTCCCCGTCAATTATGCTTTCGCGAATTGCCGAGCTGGAAACTTCAATGCCGTCAACAAAGACCATCGGCGCTACGTGCACGCAAAA
>JAYRNY010000249.1:0-4599 GCA_041911975.1 bacterium
CTGAAGCATCAAATCGAGACATTCGCGCAGCAATTGAAGGCGGAATTTACTGTCCGACTTGAAATGCTGGAGCAAAAGCGCAAGGAAGCTGAAAGACAAGCGCACGCTCAAGCTTGGGAACAGGCGTTCGCGCCGAATCCAAACTGCGATATTCATCAGTAAAAGTTGGCTGTTCGTGTCAGCAAGCGGCTGCTGCCACTCTCTATTTTCCAATTGTCGCTAGTGGACCGGCTTTGCTTTGCCCTTCTCGGACAGCTCGGCGGCCTGTTTCCAGATGTGCTCGCCGGCGTTGACCGGACGCTCCTTCAGTGCCGCCAAATCGGCTGCGGCTTCATCTTTGTCGTTGCCGCAGTCGAAGACCTGGCTGAGAGCGGTGACTAGCGATTCCGGGTGCCCTAGGTCCGCAAGAACACTATTCAACTCGGTTTCATATATATCGACTTGTTCTCGGTCAATGACGATTTTCATAGGCTGCTGTGACTTGGCGAACTAATTTTCAAAGTTCGGCGAATTATTTTTCAAAAGCCCCCAAGTGCCTAATAGTAAGCTTTTTCGAGCCGCTTCAACCACATCCGGCCTAATCATTGTCAAACATGGCGACGCTGAGTTCGCCTTGAAAGAACGCAAGCTGCACTAATAACTTTGGAAGATCCGTACTGCAAGTGGCTGCGCTGATCGGCGTCACTCAGAGAGTGCTGATTCAGCACGCGGAATCGCTGAATTGCCAGGTCTACTTAGCAGCTCCCCTTGTTGCATTTTCGATACGATGCTTTTCCATAACGGCTAACAAATATTCATCGCAATTGCGGCTTCCGTGAAGGACTACCCAATCTTGATGCCTGGCCGCCTCAGAGCGATTCCCTGAAGCCATCAGATTGGCCCCGATAAAAAAGCGCACGGTTGTTAAATCTTCCGGTGTTACAGCGGTTTTCAGCAGCTGAATCGGTAGTGTCTGTCCCCCTAGATAGCGTACTACGGCGGCAGCGAGCCTGTGGTCATCCACCGGCGGGCGTATTCTCTCGAGAAGCGCTTCGGCTGCTTTGATCTGTCCCATGTTCTTGTAGGCAAGATAGCTCAAGCAAGTACCGAACAGTTGCACACGTGATGGTGTACGGGTCATTTTCATCAACAGCGGCGCAAGCGCGTTCGTGGACTCCTTCCATTTCCCAAGACCCCATAGCGCGAGCGCTCTATCGTAAGTCATAGCATCATTCATTGATTTTGAAGCCAGTCGCCTCGTGCTTTCTTCTTCCTGTGCTTGCAGCAGCCGGCGTGCAATTGTCCATGCAATAGGCTTTAATTGTTTATTCTTTGCATCGAGCGCGAGATCAATTGCTTGTGCTTCGTAAATATCGACTGTCGCCTGCTCGAGCTCTCCGCTTTTTGCACCGATTAGCCCTCTCAGCCTGAGTGCGCCAGCGTGCTGAGGATCGAGTGAGAGTACGATATCCAGATCTTTTTGAGCAGTCTCGGTATAATTCAGCTTGTTCTCAATCAGACTGCGCATATAGTACAAGTCGGGATTGTTCGGAGCTGCGTAAATTGCCATGTTTATTGACCTTAGCGCATCTCTGTATCGTGCCGCCTTAATTTGCAGGCTAGATAGCTTTACCCAGTTGTGGGCGCTCTTAGAATCCATCTTAAGAGCCTGATTCATATCCGCTTGAGCTTTCTCCAGGTCGCCGAGTTTGAGATATGCCATGGCCCGGGTAGACCATATCCAGCTTCCTCTTTTGGGATCAAGAGCTATTGAAGTATTCAGGTCAGCCAGCGCCTTTTCATTCTGTCCAAGATTGAGGCACACCTCTGCCAGGTGATAGTAAAACTGGGCAGTATGAAAACCAAGAACGCGTGCTTTTTCGTAACACTTGCGAGCCCTTTGAAAATAAGCGATCCGATTCGCTCCGTCTTCGTACTTCTTGCTTGCGTATGCAAGGCGGTGATAAACGAGACCCTCGTAAAAATAAACCTCTGCATCATCGTGGCTCTTGTCGGCGATTTTTTTCAACTCTATGAGCGCTCGACCGAATTGCTCTCTATCGATGAGGCGTATGCGAATCTGCTCGAGTTCGGGACGTCCTCCCTCGACAGTAATCTTTTCCCTGACTGCTGCCAATGACGAAGATGAAGTCAATACAATAAAATTCAAGAAAATCAAAGTGACGATAATTCGAACGCTCGGCAGCCTTTCTATAACTGGTCTAGTGTCTAAAGTGCTCTCAAGCATCTGATCTTCTTGATTAAGTCTGATGAATGGCGTATACGACAAAAGGATTATATCGAGCTGGTTTCGATACTGTAATATCAGCGCTTCGAATTGTTTTATTCTAGACGAGCCTGAGTGCTGCACAAAATTGTAGTTGATTTCCTCTCATAGCCTGGCGAGATTTCTCGATATCACTGTCCATAAACTAGCCCTCTCTAGGTCCTCAAGTTCTCGATCCTAACAAGACTAGGTTCCATCAAGCTTTAATGTACCTGGACCGAATATTGATTGCCACCTGTTCACCTTTCGAACGCGGAGATCAGCAGAGAGTACGTAAAATAAAGCAGATGAGAACGCTCATATATAGTGACCTGCCACAAATTGATCTCGTTGATATTTTGATCCAGCTTGACCAGTTCACGAATTTTTTGAGGCACTTCGTCATTCCCGCTCACAAAGATACGCGCCAACCGCTAGAGATACTCAAACGAAATGCGATAGCGGCCCTGATTGCTGGCGGTTGCAATATCGGTGCTTATCGTATGTCAATGGCAGCTCCTGGAATTACCCCTCTGGAAATTAGCACAATAGCGGATTGGTTCTTTACGACAAGGAGCTTAAAGGCTGCAGCTATTGATGTGGTCAATTTTGGTCTTGGGCGACCCATCACTCAACGCTTTGGCGCTGGGTAAATTTGCTCCGCTGACGGCATGTGCTTTTACTTTCCGTCCAATTTGATCCGCGCAGTGTGGGATGACATTGTTCGAGTGGTGGCATCGATTCAAATTTGACGAGTCTTGGCATCTCTGATGCTTACGAGACACAGTTCCTATGCTCGTCAAAACTCGCTTTACCAGGGGCTGCGTGAGATTGGAAGGGTATACAAAACCAAGCTCATTCAGGGATGTTTGTACGACGAAGACTTCTGGCGCTTGCAAACGAAAGTTTTGTGATTGTGTGGTCGGTATGCGACTTTGTTCTCCCTGCTGAGTTCACTAACAGCTGTTTTTTCTGCCGAATTTGGCTAACCTTACTCTCCTCGAGCTTTTGCATCGTAGATTTTGACTTTGGAATTTTTCTGGAACTTCTCGCGCAATTCTTCCATCTTGGCTGGATCCTCAGAGGCCTCGCGAATCTGGTTTTGCATGCTCTGAATATCACGGTCCCAGCTCTCACCCTTGATTGCATCGAAAAACGCCTTTGATCTGGCGACCGAGGCTTGCTCTCTTTCAGCGGCAGTTTGCGCTCTGTCTTGGGGCGTGATAAATGCGTCTTTCGAGCCAGCCATAAACGAAGTTCCCAACCAGCCTGTGCCGCCGAATCCCTTCGAGTCGTTAACCGTGATGTCGCGGGGCGTCGAACCGAGGCTTTCACTGATCAAGATATTGGCGCCATTGTCCATTCCTTTGAGCATGATGGAACGTCCACCATCGGATTGTTTGCTGATATCCAGCTCGGTGCCGGTGGTCACGTGTTTGCTTAGCTCGGCTTTGGTGAGCTGCCACAATAACCTCTGGTTGCTGGGGCTCTCGTCCTTGAAATAATCGTGAACATCGTCGCCGCCAAGAATCTTACCGGCGATATCCTTCGACTTGGTCAGCATATCGGGGCGACCCTTGTCGAGCGCCAAACCTCTGTAGAAGTCCTCGGAAAGACCTTCTCCAAGAAGTCTTTCGGTGGGTGTCTTTTCGCTTTCAGGCTTCCGTCCAGATTCCTGGCTTGAGACAGGGCTCGAATCTCTTCCGGGCGGCTGCGTTTTTTCAACTCCGCCATTCCCACGGACGGAAAGCTTACCTGCCAGAACATTGACCTGATCTGGAGCCTGAGCGTGTTCACTACTGGGAAGGAGAGATTTGGTATCGGAGGAATATTTCCACTTGGTCTCGTTGTTGCCGATATTAGCTCCGTCGGCATTAAAAACTATCGAACCGTCTTTCATGAAATGAACGTTCTCATATCCAGGAGTTCCTGCGAGCTTCTGCATCTCTTTGATGACTTTGCTCTGGTCGGCGGTCGACAAATGTGAGCGGATTTCATTGAATTCGCTCGCCAGTCCGTCGCCACGATTGGCGCTTTGCATAGCTTCACGAGCAGCATCCTTGGGCTGGAATCCTTCGGTCATGGGTTGCCTCCAAGCCTGATGGCATGTGAGTAGAAATGCGAGTAGTGGGAGTGTGCTCATATTCTCACCAGGACGTGGAATTTTTGTGAAATTCATCGTTCTTGAGGATTGTTATTCTGGGTCTGGGTCTGGGGCGATCAACCCAGAAGTCGTATGGTAAGTATTCGGCCAGGGGAGCGGTCGGTTCGGAAATTTCGAACTAGTCCGCTTTTCTAGCTTTTTGGCACTTTTTGCACTTTAAGTGACGTCAAGCAGGGCGTTTAAATCCGGA
>JAYRNY010000250.1:0-2013 GCA_041911975.1 bacterium
AACGCTCGTGGCAAATTTTGAGCGGATATTTCAAACAATTCCCGGCCGAAGTCCAGGCACCGCTTAAGACTGACTTGTGGATGTCCCGGCATCTGGAGAGTGCCTTCGGCGGATGGGTTGATTCGCATCTGGCGTTTTTGGAAGTGCAGGCGAACGGCGAGACCGGAAGCGCCGTCACCGCGCCATCTAGTGCCGAACCTTCGGCCGCTGCGGCTTCTTCGCCTGCGGCAAAGACCGCATCCACGGTTCAAAAAACTGCGCTGCCGGCCGGAGCACCAATCGTCAAGCCGGCCGCATTTCATTATCTGGAACCAGTGCCTGCTGTTTTCCGCGCCATCGAAACCGATGCAAAAACCCTTCAAGACAAGCTCAATGCGCTGGGATACTTTCCCCTTCGCTACCAGCAGCGCCTCAATGACTTCACGCGTCTGGCGCAGCGGCTCGCGCAAATCGCCGACAACGAAATTGCGGGAACACCTACATCTCCAGTCGACTTCAAACTTCTGGCCGGTATAGACATCATTCTCGAACAGGTTGCTTCGCCCTTAGCCGGTTCGCTGAGCATCATCGCACCGACGAGCGCACCCACCCCGACATTGAACATGCCCGCTCACTCTCTCAATATGACGCCGGGCGAGGCACTTACAGGTGGAAGCAGCATTCTCAAAAGCGGCAAGACCGCATTGAGTCAAACCACGACCGGTATCATGACGACGGCCGCGACCGGCGGTAACAGGTCGGCCTCATCTGCAGGCACAACCACCTCGCGGCAGACGGCTCAAGCAGCGCCAGATTCGATATACAAAAGACCATTGAAATCAGCCAATCTGGTCTTAGGAAAACCGGGTCTAGTGCTCATGCTCTGCCAAACTTCGCAGGGTGCGATGTTGGTGCGCGGTGGAGTCTATACCTTCTATGAGGTGAGCGGAGCACCAATGCGCGCCGAGCATCTAAAACGGAAATTGCAATATGACCTCTTGCGCCCTCCAGTCTGGGCGCGAACCTTTGATGTCGTGCAAGAAGCGGCCGGCAAAGAACCGATGTTTCAAAAGGTACAGTAATGAGGAAAACAACGAGATGAAATCACCCCAAATGCGTGTAGCTCGAAGAGAATGCGGTTGCGCCTTGACGCTCCGGCTCTCCGTTATTGCCGCGTTGATGCTGGCTGCCCCAGCGTTTTGTGCAGACACGCAACCAGTCGATCCTTCGCAGAAGGATAAAGAACCTTACGCGGTCGACAAGGCGCCACCGGATATGGTGGTGGACGATCGCACAGAGCTGGAAATGTTGCGCGACCTCGCTGACAGTCTGAAAAAGCTGGAGCACGCCGCCACCGAGACCGTCAAAGAAGTCAATCGATACGCGCCAGCGCCTGTGAATATACAGGACATAGTCACAGAGCAAGAATTGAACCCGTTCGGCTATGATCCCTGGGACCCGGCATTGAATGCTTCTCTGCGAAAAGGTCCGCTGCTTCCACCGCGCAAGAAGTGGCTTGATTTTGATGTCAATCAGCTCGCACAAGTGACGGGCATTTTGCAGCATGAAGTTTCATCGCTTTGCCCGCCAGTGGCCCTCTCTAACACAGCCAAGGACTCGTTCAAGGTCGAATTGGGATTGATGACCGAGGCGGAAGGAAAAATTCAAACCGCGACGGATCAGCTGAAAGTGCTCGCGCAAGGTCCGAATTACGACAACGCTGAGATAGGCAAAACGGCTCACGACATTCGAAGCGCTGCGCGAACTATTGAGGAATGCAGAAAACGCGCCGTCAAAGCTCTGACCAAGAAGTAAGATGACCGACGCAGCTGTGCAGACCGGCGACAAGACGGAGGCTCCTTCGAGTCTCTGGCGAAGCGCGAAAATGCAGCTGGGAATCTTTCTTTTACTGTACGTTTTGCTCCGGCTGCCCTGGGTGTTTACACTCCCGATAAGCGAAGCGCCGGATGAAGGCAATCACTTCTGGGTGTGCCAATTCCTCACCACTCACTTGCGCTTGCCCACGGGGCAAGA
>JAYRNY010000251.1:0-4275 GCA_041911975.1 bacterium
AAAGTATTTCTGCGCAGAGGGCGATACATTTCGGATCTTTAGGAAAACGATTTAGTGCTTCTTTTGCCCATTTCTCGGCATCTTCGCGTTGACCCGACGCTTCGAGCAAGCGTGCCTTCAAAATGAGAATTGACGATTGCTCAGTGTTTTCGAGGGCGCTGAGAAGTTTTCGACCGTCTTGATAGCGCTTCTCTGATAATGCGATCGAAGCAAGAATAGCGCGTGCACGAATAGTTTCGCTGCCAATAACGTCACTATTTTTATTTATGTATGCTTGCAGGGTTTGCTTGGCCGGACCAAATTGTCTTTTTGCGATGAGTAACTTGCAATATGGCTCGATAAAGTCCCACGCCATTGCGTGTCGTGCCAGGGATTGTCTGTACAAAGCTGTGACGGCATCGGTGTGGACACTCTCCAAAGTCTCGAGTCCTGCCAGAAGATTTAGTTCCTCATGTGCGGACAGTCGACCTGTTTTTAACAGGGCCAGCATTTCGTCTATGTCTCGAAATGCCATCGCCCGTTCTAACCTGCCGCCCAGTGACGATGCGGAGCCATCTTTCAACAACGCCAGTCGCAGCATATGGCTTAATTTAGGATACACGAGAGAGTTGTCTGCAATTTCTGAAAGGCACAGTTTTGTCTCCGGCCGCGTGTCCGCCAGCTCGAAAATACGCCTACCTGCCGGTATCAATTTATACGGATTGTTTGTATCGAAAAACGAACCGCCCTGGCGGACTAGATCACTCAATGGTTTTGCGCCCAGTCCTTTGATCGCTTCAAGTTCACTAATCAGACTTGCATCAGCTGCCGTATTCACACGAGTCTTTTGCAAGTCGTCCAGCCAGGCAGCCAGCATTGCACTCGGTCCATTGTCGACTTTTAGTGACTTTGAGAACATCGCTGCCCTTCTAAGATCGATATGAAAGGTCATGTAGCTTCGAGCAATTCTGTAGGCGCCAGTGGCGAAGAGTACACGATAGTAGTTCTTGCGAATTGATTCTTCTGCGGGAGACTCTCTGGTGGTCGATTCGTTTGCCGCTGTTTTTGCTGACTGCTGCAGGCTATCTTCAAAGTCCCTGGCGAGACTTGAAGTTTGCCATTCAGACGACTCTCTGGTTTTTTCATATGACCAGCTAATGTCTTGAAACTCGATCGGCTTGGCGCCGGCCGGGTTAGCGAGTTCGCGCGATGCCGCGACGATTAAGAATTGGCCGACCGGCAATTGTGTGTCCGCGCTCTCGAATTCACATGCGCTGCGGACGATGGCGACAGCATCAGGCTGAGCCTTGTCCGCCATATTACGCACTGTATTCAGCCATTGCGATGAGTCGCGTGCTCTTGCCAATGCCGTGAGATAAAGGAAAGAATTTCTTGCTGACTTTTCATTCTTGGAGATTAGCTTGGCGAGCGCGGGGTGATTTTGTTGTAAAAACAGCCGCACCGAATCTGCAACAGGAAGCTTGTTAGACAGTCTGCGTGCATGTTCGTAATAGTGCATCGAGTGTGCCAAAAGGCACTCATTTCTAATGCTGTCGACATTGCCGTTGTCCAATTCGCAGGCTTTCAGTGCCAATGCTCGTGCAAAGAATGAATCAGCACTGCCTGTATCGTCAATCAATATATTGCTCAGCCATGCGGCAGCGGTCGATGCTCTTTGCACTTTCTCCTGATTGCGCGACGATTTACCGTCGTTGACAGCAAGCATTGCAGGAAAGAGATCGATCGGTCTGACGCTGTCGGGCAGCTTATCTGAGGAGTTTTTCTCTTCGATAACCTGAGGTCCGCTTTGTTCCTTCAGCTTGTGCGCGTATGTGCGGAGGAAGTTGAACAGCTGAGTGCCGCTCGGAAAGTCTTTTAGCCTTCCGATTGATTGATCCTTATATGAGATCAACCACTGATTTTTTTCTCGTTCAAGAGTGACTTCACTTTTCGACTCTCCTGTAAGCAAGAAGTGAATTTCTGCAATTGCTGAGAGAAACCTGCGGTCTGGAACAAGTTTGTATGACTCGCGCATGCGCTGCAGCGAGCTCTCGATGCTGCGATCTTTTATTCTCTCTTGCGGGCTTTCGCGATCGTTTTTAATGCGGATATGTTCGTATGCATTTGAAACGTCATCTGTTTTGGCAGTGACGTATCTGGAAGCCTGATCTGGCTGCTGAGGCGTGCAAGAAGAAAGAGATGAAGCAAACACCACCAGCGATGTAGCCAGGGCGAATCTTTTGCAAACAAGGTGTTTTACTCGTATCATCTGCCGCATTTTACCAGGCTCAGTATGGTGACGCGCTAGATAGCGAAAGGACTTGTTGTTAATGTTGGTTCCCAAAGAGTGGGGTGACTGACACCAAAATTACACAAACCACTCATAAACTGCTGGAATTCGGACAAGTGAATTTGACACAGTGAAGTTGAAATCCAGCCGACGCGGATTTCTACTTGTTTGTTGCGCGCGCGCGATGAGGTGCTTATGGACACAAATATGATCTGGAACACCTATATTGATATGGGAGAAAAGGCCTTCCAGCACGGACAATATGACATAGCGGAAAGCATGCTGCGTGCGGCAATAAAGGAAGCACCAGCGCTGAAGGCAGGACCAATTCCATTGCCGCAAGTATTGGAAAATCTAGCCGAGATATTTTGCAAGCAAGGTAGGTATCTCAAATGCGAACGGCAATTCAAGCGCACTTTATCCTTATACATGCGAGAAGGCGCTGAGAATAATCCAAATGTTTGTCGCGTTCTCTACAAGATGGCTCGCTTGTATCTTCTTCAAGAAAAGTTTTCACTAGCTGAATTATGGTATGCACGTGCACTCGAATCAGGGAAGAGTTGTGATCTGCTTGATCCCGATACTCATGGTAAATGGATCTTGGAACTTGTGAGACTCTGGCATAACTTGGGTCAAGCTGACCTAGCCATGAAAGCATATCAAGAAGTTCTGATGCTGAGAATCGACATGTCTCCAAGATCAGATCAGCTTGAGATCACAGAGTTCGCGCCTTAGCCACCTAAGTATACTCGCACAAATCGAGCTGATTGATGGTCCCGCTTTCTATCCAAGGAGGCGGGACCATTCAATTATCAACCAAGCTATAAATGCCAAAAGGCACAGAGGAATCCAGCCAGTATGCCTGGGAAGCCAATATTTCCAGCTGAGAAACAGTAGTATTAGAAATGCTGTTAACGCCGCTGGAAATGCGCCGCCGGCTTCGTCCTCGGTGATTGTTGCATTTCTATGGTTGCAGTAATAAACCATGCATTCGTAGCAGGCACTCAGACCGACAATCTGGATGCATGCTGTCCCAATTGGATGACTCAAGGGAGCAACGATTTCGTCCAGCTCCTCTGTCAGCGACATTTGGGTTTGCTTCTGCGAATCAAGAATATTGATTTCTGCAGCCTTGTTGTCGTTGTCTTCAAAACTCCATTCAATACAAATTTGTTCTGTCACCGTATGAAACCTCAAATCAAACGGACTCAGTTTTCACCGAGTCCGCCCCCTCATCAAACTTGTAGTTTAGTAATCTGTCACTCTATCGCCGTATTGGCTCCCCGTTGCTAAGAATCTAACAGCGATTTGTGGAATCTTAGTTGCAACTTCTAATTCTGTAGAAAATGAAATTCTGTTTGCTGCAAGTATTGTTCGCGCGAATGGTATGCAAGTCGATACATTAAACTCGCATGGGAAAACCCTTATTTCCACCGTCTCGAAAGAATGCTCTACTATGTCTCGATGAGTCCACGCCAGATTTGATCATCCGAACAGATTGTTTGTGGTGTCTTTACTACGTGCATAGTTGAGGAATTCAAAATATGTTTTACCCAGAGTCACCAATGGAACATTCTTCAGATGAAAGTTGTAATGATTCACCGGCAACAAGCACAAGTCTTGAGGTATGGGGTCCTCCGTGGTATAGCGCTTCGAGAAGCGATTCACTTGTGCCGAATGCGGCCAACGAAAATACGAGTGAGCAGTTCAGCAATTTTTCAATCTGTGAATGGAGACCGGATTACACATACTCGGCACCAGGCGTGGCTTCATGGTTGCAGGATTACAGAGCGCGATGGAATCAACCACTTAATGTCGAATCCGACTGTACTTATATAGTTCAACGCGGTGACACATTGAAGTCGATTGCAAGGCGGATGCTGATTCGCGATGGTGACGCAAATCCGGATGCTTGTGAAATCAGGAAAGCCATTCAAGACCTGGTAAATCTGAACGCTAGAAGATATCCATCTCTTCTGTGCAATGAGGACTACATTCAAGGCGGC
>JAYRNY010000252.1:0-2081 GCA_041911975.1 bacterium
GTCAATGTCAACAATACTTGCCAGAGGGGATCAACTCTCTCGTTGTGCAAGGTCATCAGGAACAAACACATTGAAACGAGTAAGATGCCTACAATTCCATCGGGAGTCAATTGACCCGGAAATTGAAGGACAACGCCGTTAGCCAATTCACCGGACAACGGCAGATCGAACCAGTCCCAGTCGGCTTCGGCAGTCGACTCAGCAAGCTTAACGGCACCAATGATGGCCACCGCTAGAGATACACCGGCACAGGCAAGGCGCGTTTCCTTTCGATCGGCTGAAATAGCCATTGCCAGGACAAGCGCTGCTAGCACCATATATGATACTGCCGCACCGAAGGGAACAGCGAATCCAAAGAGCATTTTCATTGGCTGAATATCGCAATACCAGCCGACTATCACAGTGAGACAGTAGAAGAAGACGAGACTTCCAGAAATAATCGCACTCAGCCGAAATGAATCCAGCAAGCGCGGCTTCGCTTCCAGGGTATGCGGGATCATTTCGCTTTCATAGCCCGTTCTAGAGCTGCTTCGTACACGCTTCGACTCTTTGGCCCGGTGAGATATTTGATGCACTTTCTCTGCGGCGAAAAGAATCCGACCACCGGCACGAACTTCATGTTGTCGTTGTAAAACCAGAGCACGCCGTTCTTCTCGGCAAGCGCTTTTGATTGTTGAGTATGCTCTTCGGCCGTGTCTATTTCCAGATACGACACGGACTTGGCAAATTTCGACTGAATCTCACGCACTGTCGGGCGAACCCGGTCGCAAGTATAGCGGCAGTGCGGATCGTAGATAAAAACGACGAGAACCTTTCCGTTCAAATCCTTGGTTTCTTTGGACGACTGCAAAACTTGTGAAACTTTTGGATTCTCGGCCGAGCCAAATGGACAGATGGTCAGCGCAAAGAGAATCACCAAAAATAGCGATCTGGCGAATATCATCAATTTTCTCCCCCCGCCCACATTCCATCCTACCCTAATTCCGGTCTCTAGAGGGCTGTGAAAGTTAAGAAGAAATCGCGGGCGGCGAAAGAATCAGCTCCGCTGATCTTTTACTGGTTGGCTGCAGAATCTTTCGTGGTGGTGTCGGCTGGTGCCGGCGCAGCTGCTTCTTTCGATGGGTTCTCAGGCGCAGGGGTGGTCTCGGACGTCGTGGAACCGGTTGAAGATGGAGCAGCAGTTTCAGCCGTTGCAGAACCGGTTGAGGAAGGCACAGTAGTGACCTCGGGCTGCTCCAATCCGTGGCAAGTGTCAACGACAATTTCCACGCGCCTGTTCAAGGCTCGGCCTGGCGGATTGTCCTTGCCATCTGGTTTTGTATTTGGCGCAACCGGTTTTTTTTCACCATAACCAACTGTCGATACTGCACGTTTTTCAACAACACGATGTTCCAAAAGCCAGTTGCGAACACGCTCGGCGCGACGCTCACTCAATTCCTGATTATATTCGTCAGTACCCACGCTATCTGTATGACCCTCAATCAAGACCGGATGAGGTCCGACATTCTCAATCATCGGCCCCAGCACAGTAAGAGTCTCTTCGGCTCTCGCAGTAAGTGTAGCCTTGTCGAATTCAAAAAGAGTATCGGCGCCGATCAAAAAGCGCTGACTGCATTTTTCCGAGGTTGTTTTGATTGCTTTCAAACCTTGAGGAGCATTAATGTTGCCTGCATTCTGAATCTTGCCCGGCGTCTGCAATTTGCCTGGGTTTTGCAAGTCACCTACGTTCTGCTTTTTCTGCAAGTTTGGATATTTCTTGTTGATGTCATCAAACCAGCTGGTGATCTTCTTCACGTCTTGCGCTGATGCAGGGTGGAAAGCTGAGCCCTGTATGGCGGTACAGAGTAAGCCAGCGGCGAGATGCTTGATTGTCATATGCTGGTTGCTCCGCAATCGGGTCATTCAATTACTGCCCGGCGAGCCGGTATTGAAACGGTTGAAAGACAACAAAGCATGTCGCCAGCAATTCAATCGTCGGTCGGAAAAGGGGGTTGCCAGCTCTTGCGCTGCCATAATGGTTTATCGGTCCTCAAGGCCTGGTCAGATCGCTTATGATGTTGAAAAAAGATCGATTTGGGGAA
>JAYRNY010000253.1:0-3229 GCA_041911975.1 bacterium
CAAGTTGAGAAACGGTCGACCAGGCGAGCACGCGTTTGATGTCGTACTGGCTCATGGCGATGGTGGCAGCCATGAATGCAGTGGCGGCGCCGATCAAAGCAACGAAGGTCAAGCCCATGCCGCCCGGCGCTCCATCAGGAGATTGCCAGATTGGATATGCGCGAGCCACCAAATAGATACCTGCTGCAACCATTGTCGCGGCGTGGATGAGTGCGGAGATTGGCGTCGGGCCTTCCATCGCATCAGGCAGCCAGGTATGCAGCATAAACTGAGCAGACTTGGCCATCGGTCCCATGAACATGACCATGGAGATGAACGCCAGAGTTTGCACATCGATATTCTTGGCCACGTAAGCCTTTTCGATGACGCCGGCGATGTCGTATCCGTCTTTGTCGAAGAATTGAAGAATTGGATGCCCGGACCAAACGCTGTAGGTGACGGCAAAGAACCAGAGTATGCCGACGAGAAATCCGAAGTCGCCGACGCGGTTGATCACGAAGGCTTTCAAGCAAGCCTCGGCAGCGCTCTTCTTGTACCACCAGAAGCCGATGAGGAAATAACTGCAGACTCCGACCAATTCCCAGAAGATGAATGATTGGAAAAGATTGGTCGAAATAACCAGCCCGAGCATCGAGCCGGTAAACAAACTCAAATAGCAATAGAAGCGGGAATATCCTGGGTCTTCCCTCATATAGCCGTGCGTATATATCTGCACGAGCAAACTTACGGAGGTAACAACCAGCATCATGAAGACGGCAAGATTGTCGATCAGTATGCCGACTGAAAAATTGAAGCTGCCTGAGACAAAGTAAGGAATGTTTTTCACCCAGGGCACCAGCTCCGGATGTTTGCAGAGCGCCAGGAAGAGCATTAGAGAGTGGATGAAGCCGTAGAGTACACCGCCTACCGATGCCACCATGGATAGAGTCTTGACTAGTTTGGTGCTCGAGCCGACCAGCGAATTGAGAATGATTATGCCGAACCCGACAAGGAATGGCACTGCCACGATCCACTGAGAAGCTTCGATTACCTGACGCCAGTAATCAATTGATTGATCCACGAGTCTATCCTTATGCTCAGGCTTTGCTCTGCCTTTTTTTGTCGCCGATTTTCAAGATGTACTTGAATGCTTTCTTTCAAATAAAGAGCGCACATCAATATTAGTGCCATCACGTTGGCTTCGGATTAAGCGCGGTTGATATTTAGTCAGTTTCTGCGAGTGAGAAGATTTTTCTTTTCAATACTTATTCAGGCCGCAACACCTCGATATACTGTGTCTCGCGTAATTTAAGATTTACAAGATTCGGTAAATCCATCGGAGTTTGAAGTGGACCAACCTCAGTCGATTCTCACAGCCATTCTCTTGACACCTCTCATCGGCACATTCGCCATCGCGCTTATGCCGCAAGAGTGGGCACGAAAACTGGCAATAGCCTTCAGCTGTGCAATGCTCGCTCTTTCCGCATTCGCCACGCAGTCGTTCAAACCGACCACAGGCGGATATCAATTCGAGCAAATTGTCACCTGGATAACGACACCGTTCCCCGTGCAGTATCACGTCGGCGTCGACGGCTTCAGTCTCTGCCTGGTGGTCCTTACCGCATTCGTAACTCTCATGGCGGTCCTGGCATCCGAATCAATCGGAGAAAACCGACCGAAGCTTTTCTACAGCTTCGTTATGCTGCTTACGCTTTCAATTCTCGGAGTTTTCGTCTCGCTTGACCTGCTGCAATTCTTCGTCTTGTACGAATTGGAGCTGGTGCCGATGTACTTCCTGATCGCCATCTGGGGCGGTCCCAGACGCGATTATGCGGCGATGAAGTTCCTTCTGTACACATTCTTCGGCGGCGTCCTCATGCTGGGCGGATTGCTCTATCTCTACTTCGCGCTCACAGTCGACAACCCGGCTCTGGCATCGTTTGACATGGTCAAGCTGGCGCAGTCAGCACCGCTTCTGCCCAAGTCCGCTCAACTGATCGCCTTCCTCGGTTTCTTCCTGGCGTTCATCATTAAGCTTCCTTCCTTCCCCTTCCACACCTGGTTGCCTGATGCGCACGTAGAAGCACCGACGCCGATTTCAATGATCCTGGCCGGCTTGCTCCTCAAGATGGGCTCGTACGGTCTGGTCAGAATCTGCATGGATTTCTTCCCGACGGTATTCATCGACTACGGTCACTGGATCATGCTCCTGGGCGCCTTCAACATAGTCTGGGCGGCAATGGCTTGCCTCGTGCAAACCGATATGAAGCGCATCATCGCCTTCTCCAGCGTCAGCCACATGGGCTTTGTCCTGCTCGGCATCGGCTCACTGTCGGCTGCCGCGGTCAACGGGGCCATCTTCCAGATGATCAGCCACGGCGTTATCTCGGCCGCTCTGTTCTTCCTGGTCGGCTGTATCTATGAGCGCACCCACACTCGCGACATTAATGAAATCGGCGGCGGACTCGCAAAAGAGATGCCCTACGTCTTCTACCTGTGGATGTTTGCGGTCATGGCAAACCTCGGTCTACCCGGACTTTCGGGCTTCGTCGCTGAAGCAGCCGTTTTCTACGGCGCTTACACGTCGCCCATGGCATCCGCTCTGGCACCGCATCACGAGCTGGTACAAACAGCTATCGTCATCGCCTGCTCGGGCGTCATCCTGACAGCCGGCTATATGCTCTGGCTTTTCAAGCGCCTCTTCTTCGGCGATTTGCTGGCCAAGTGGCAAGGTCACCTCTCTGATGCACGCTCGACCGAAAAGTTCGTCGGCTGGGCGCTCAGCCTTTCCATATTGGCGCTTGGCGTATATCCTCTGCTGATCATCAACGAGTACGGGGCAGTCGCTGATTCAGTGACTCGCGGCGTCGTCAAGTACATGACCATCTCGCAAAATCCGTCATCACCACAGCTCTAGACCGCGGTCAGGGCTTACAAAAGTCCCACGGAGCACACAAATGGTTGAGTCGAAGATCGATCTGCGCAGTGACACTGTCACCAAACCCACGCCGGCAATGCTCGCGGCAATGGCGAAAGCGGAGGTAGGCGACGACGTCTATGGCGAAGATCCGACGATAAACCGCCTGCAGGAAAAGTGCGCAGAGCTTTTCGGCAAGGAAGCCGGGCTTTTTGTTTCCAGCGGTTCGATGGGCAACCTCGTCTCTTTGCTCGCGCACTGCCAGCGCGGCGATGAAATCATAGTTGGCAAGTGCAATCACATTTTCCAGTGGGAGCAGGGCGGCGCGGCTTC
>JAYRNY010000254.1:0-3431 GCA_041911975.1 bacterium
GCTGTCTCATTTCTGTCTCCCACGTATCGACAAGACTCGTCAATGTTTCTTTGCTCTACCTATTAGTTGTAGTGCTTTGCGGAGCCTACCTCGGGCGTATACCGGCACTGGTATCTTCCATCTGCGGTTTCATCGCCTTCAATTTATGTCTGGTTGAGCCGATTCAACTGGATGCGAGCTCTGAATGCATTGCATTGGCGGTCTTCTTGATAACGGCGTTGGTAATTGGTCAGCTGACTGCATTATTGAAAGCACGCGCCATCCAGGCCGAATTAAGGCGCTCTGAAATGGAGATACTGGCAGAAGCCAGTTGGGCTGTAGCCTCGGAGCCGGAGCGAGCCAAAGCCCTCAGTAAAGTTATGGAGCTCATCTCAAATATAGAGCCGGTTGAATCAGCGGCGCTCAAGTTGAATTCCGAGCAGTTGTTAGACAGAGAGAATGAAAAGCTGGTCAGTGTGCAAGAGACGGACAATGCACGCAACGGACCGCGCTTGCTGCAGACCTTTCCGGTCATTTTGGAAGAGACAAGACTAGGCAGCGTCATGCTTACCTTGAAGCCGGAAAGAACGCTGCAATACGAAGAGAACCGGCTGGTGGAGTCTCTTGTCAATCACATCGCCGCTCTGCTTGAACGCGATCGGCTCTTGAAGGCGGAGTCTAAAGCAAGCGCGCTCATGGAAGCAGACGCATTGAAAACTGCACTTCTAGCGATGGTATCGCACGACTTCAGAAGTCCACTAACCACGATTAAGGCCTCTGTCAGTGCCCTTCTTGAAGATGCCACACCATGGGATCCGGAAATGCAGAAAAATCTATTAGAAGCGGCCGATTTGGAAACCGATCGATTGAATAAGTTAGTCGGCAATATTCTCAATCTATCCAAGCTGGAGGGAGGCGCATGGAAGCCGCGCCGTGAGCCGACTTCAGTTCAAGAACTGGTAAGCTCGGTACTCAGTTCTTTCAATGATGAAGACAATGAGAGAATAAAGTTGCAACTTCAGGAAAAACTGTGCGATTTATTTGTCGATCCGGTGCAGATGGAACAGGTATTGCACAATCTCCTTGAAAATGCTCTTAAATACTCACCTTCCGACAAAATCGTCGAGGTGGAAGTGGAGAGCGTTGCACAGCAGACGATATTCAAAATACTGGATCGAGGAGTCGGTCTACCGAAAGGCGAGGAAATGCGCATTTTTGAAAAGTTCTACCGCGCCGAGCCTCTCGTGGAAAGCAATATCCCCGGATTAGGCATCGGGCTGGCTGTATGCAAAGGTCTGGTGGAGGCCAATGCCGGCATTTTGACCGCACACCAGAGAGAAGGCGGGGGCGCCGTCTTCGAGCTGACTTTAGGCAATGCAACTCAAGAAGAAACTTCACAACAGCAATCGGAATCGAAAAATGAAAGTCCTTGTAATTGATGATGAACCGCAAATAAGACGCGCACTGAGAGCCGGTCTAGAGCATAACGGCTATGAAGTGATGCTGGCGGCAAACGGCGAGGAAGGCCTGGATGTCGCCGCCCTCAAAATTCCCGACCTGCTCATCCTGGACCTGGCGTTGCCAGGGACAGACGGCTTTACGGTGCTCAAACAATTGCGAGAGTGGTCGAAACTCCCAGTGATAGTGCTGACAGTTAGAGAAGGTGAGGAAGAGAAGATAAAAGCACTAGATCTTGGTGCCGACGACTATCTGATCAAGCCCTTCGGTCTGGGCGAACTACTAGCCCGCATGCGAGCGGTCCTCAGACGAGCAAACATTGAAGAAAAAGAGGCCGAATCCACATTTTCTTATCAGGGATTGTTTGTGGACATGGCAAAAAGACTCGTATCCATCGATGAAATCGAAGTGCACTTGACCCCAAAAGAATACGACCTCCTAAAGTACATGATCCTTCAACCAAATCGCGTTCTCACTCACAGACAATTGCTAACTAAAGTCTGGGGACCAGAATACAGTGAAGATCACCACACCCTGAGAGTGCATATTGCCAACCTCAGGAACAAGATTGAAACCCACCCCGAAAGACCCCGCTTGATCCACACCGAAATGAGAATCGGCTATCGATTCCGCGTCGACCAATAGAAGACTAAACACCGAAACGTTTCACCAGCTTGCATTTTGGTCTATCGATTCAATGGGGCACTGGAAAAAAGTCCGTTAACGGTCTTTTTTCCAGTGCCAATATCAGTCCGGCTAAAATCTTCGAAAGCAGGACTGGGAGCTGATTACAGCCGTCATTTCAGGCACGTTGGCGCCCAAAACCCTTTACCGGGTTTGGCGAGAGCTTGTAAAGGGTAAGTATTACGGGGGTCTGGAGGCCTGAGTATGACGACCAGCGAAAGACGAAACACGATGACGCTTGAGGAAATAAGCGCTTATTGGCGTCATTTGCGCAGTTCCGGCGAGCGACCCAATCTGCATCGCATCCTAGAGTCGATCAAGACCATCGATACGGTCTTCGGTGGCACTGCAAGCGTTCTCAGCCATCACCTGTCGCCAGACGCCTGGTCTCACTTACGCGATGACCTCTATGACTTACTAATTGCATCGTTTCCAGGGTATTTCCTCATCTATGAAGAAGGCAGCGAAGTGCCCAAAGATTCGACGGCACCATGGCCAAACGCCGGCACTGTTGAGTTTTACCCTGAGCAGGCCAATCGTCGTTCTGATGTCTACCGAGCAGAACTTCGCCGCCTTCATCCTGCCATTGCTTTGAGCCTGCGCTGGTGTCTTGCGGACAATCGCAGCACGACCAGGACGGAAGACTTCGATAGTTTTTTCAATCAGATCAAAACTTACAACACTGAAGATGAAGCAGAGGAAGCCAGAAAGCTTCTAGACCGTCTATTTGCGCTTTGCGAAGATGAGGCCATCAAGTCAAAGAAAATAGCGCACCGTCGCTGGTGGCAAATTTGCTCCGAGGCCAATGTCACCAGTGACAAACGTCTCAAGAATGAGCTGAAGCGCCAACTTTCAGAGCTGCAAATGGTCTGGGGCACGCCCAGCTGAGCTTTTACGCAGGCTCTTTCTCCAGCAAGCAGAACCAGAACGTGCTGCCTTCATTTTCGATGCTTTCCACACCGATCTCGCCGCCCAATTGCTCGACAATCAATTTGCACACCGGCAAACCCAGCCCGGTGCTACCCTTTTTCGAGGCATCCTGTGCTTCCACCTGCTTGTATCGCTCGAAAATTGCTTCTCTGTGTTTTTCCGGAACGCCTCTTCCTTGATCTCTCACCTTAACTTCCACAAATTTCTGTTTTTTTGCCGCACTAACTGAAACTTCTCCGTTAGCGGGCGAGAATTTAACGGCATTGGAAAGCAAGTTGACCAGGACCTGCTCCAGACGATCGGCGTCGGCAAAAACGGTGAAATCGCAATTACCGACTGTCACATTCACATTGCCTTTCTGGCAAAGGTCGCTGACTGAC